>NZ_JBITGS010000036.1:0-92187 GCF_044457265.1 Streptomyces sp. NPDC050564
GGCAACGCTCGCGATCCCGGCATCCCGGCATGCCCGGGCCACGCGGACAGCGATTTCGCCACGGTTGGCGATGAGCACCTTGCGCACGATGGCTCAATTCCCCTCGTGATCGTGTGGGTCGGGACTTCCAGCAACCGGCAGGGTGGCGTGGGACAAGGCGATTGCGCCCCGGGCAGTCCGGCGGCGCGGCCGGCCACGCCGGCCGTACGTCACATCGGAGGATTCCCGTGCTTGCGTGACGGCAGGTCGGCGTGTTTGCTGCGCAGCATCGTCAGGGAGCGAATCACTGCCGACCGGGTGCAGCGCGGGTCGATGACATCGTCGACCAGTCCCCGTTCGGCCGCGTAATAGGGGTGCATGAGCTCCGACTTGTACTCCTTGATCTTCTGCTGCCGCACCGATTCGGGATCGTCGGCGGCCGCGATCTCCCGGCGGAAGACGACGTTGGCCGCGCCCTCCGCCCCCATAACCGCGATCTCGTTCGTCGGCCAGGCCAGCGACAGGTCCGCGCCGATGGACCGGGAGTCCATGACGATGTACGCGCCGCCGTACGCCTTGCGCAGGATGAGCTGGACACGCGGCACGGTGGCGTTGCAGTAGGCGTACAGGAGCTTGGCGCCGTGCCGGATGATGCCGCCGTGCTCCTGGTCGATGCCCGGCAGAAAGCCGGGCACGTCCACGAGGGTGACCAGCGCAATGTTGAACGCGTCGCAGAACTGGACAAAGCTAGCGGCCTTCTCGGATGCCCTGATGTCCAGTACACCGGCGAACGACGCGGGCTGGTTGGCCACGATCCCCACGACGTGGCCATCGAGCCGGGCCAGCGCGCAGACGACATTCGTTGCCCAGGCATGCTGCACCTCGAACACCTCGCCGTCGTCGACGATCTCCTCGACGACCGCGCGCATGTCGTAGGCATGGTTGGGGTCGTGGGGGACCAGTTCCAGCAGAGCGTCGGTGCGCCGGTCGACCGGGTCGTCGCACGGTGCGGCGGGTGGGAGTTCGCGGTTGTTGGAGGGCAGGAGCGTCAGCAGGAACCGTACGTCCGCCAGGCAGGACTCCTCGTCGTCGTAGGCGAAGTGCGCGACGCCGGAGGTGGCCGCGTGGACGTCGGCTCCGCCCAGCCCGTTCTGGGAAATCTCCTCGCCGGTGACGGCCTGCACGACGTCCGGGCCGGTGATGAACATCTGCGAGGTCTCCCGGACCATGAAGACGAAGTCGGTCAGCGCGGGAGAGTACGCGGCCCCGCCCGCGCAGGGCCCGAGCATGACACTGATCTGAGGGATGACACCGGAGGCGCGGGTGTTGCGCCGGAAGATGCCCCCGTAGCCGGCAAGGGCCGAGACGCCCTCCTGGATACGGGCGCCCGCGCCGTCGTTCAGCGAGACCAGCGGGGCTCCGGCGGCCTCCGCCAGGTCCATCAGCTTGTGGATCTTCTCGGCGTGGGCCTCGCCCAGCGCGCCACCGAAGATGCGGAAGTCATGGGCGTACACGAAGACGGTCCGCCCGTGCACGGTGCCCCAGCCGGTGACCACGCCGTCCGAGTGCGGCCGCCGCCGTTCCAGGCCGAAGCCCGTGGCCCGGTGTCGTCGCAGCGACTCGACCTCGGTGAACGAGCCCTCGTCCAGGAGCAGTTCGACGCGCTCCTGGGCCGTCAGCTTGCCCTTGGCGTGCTGCCGCTGAGTGGCGGCCGGATCGGGGCCCCGCCGGGCCGACTCCTTGATCTGGTCCAGTTCGCTGAGCCGGTCGTGCAGTGTCGGCGCCGCGGGGCGGTCGGCGACGAGCCTTCGGCCCGGTCCGGTGGTCTCGTCGGAGGTGTCGGAAGCGGTCTGCTCAGCCGTGTGCATAGTGGTCCACTCTCTCCACGGGGTGTCCGCGTGATCCGCATGATGGGGCCGACCCGTGATGCGTTGGCCGGGCCGCGTTGTCCGTCGGCGTCTGGGCTTCGCCGGCGGGTCACAGCCCGTGCGGCGCAGCGGCTCGGGCGGTGACCTGACACGACGATCTGCGCGGGACCGTTGTCGTTGCCGACCTCCACGACCTGGCCCGTGCCGCACCACGGCGGCGCAGATCCGCTCGGCGGCGGCCACATCCGGGCTCATCACGGTGGCCGTCCGTCGCGGCGGCAACGCAGCTCGCGCGCGGGACACCCGGCGTGACCAGGGAACACCGAGGGCTGCGTGACGGCGGTGTCGCGCAGCACCTCGGCGGAACCCTCCCAGCGCAGCCGGGACATGACGGTACGTCCCTTTCGGACGGCGCCGGCGTCCGCGTGGACCTGCTCAGACCTGCGAACCGGCGGTGATGTCCTCGGCGTACGCCTTGGCGTGTTCCAAGGTGATCCGGCTGTTGCCGCTGAGCGCGGTTCGGGCGAACTCCCGGGCGTCGGCCACCGTGGCGGCCTCGCCGAGGACGCCCGGCACGGCTTCGGGCCGGATCGCGACGGTGTGCCGGGAGGTCACCGAGACGCCGCCGCGCACGGTCGTCACCCGCCACTCGCCCGTGTGGGCCGTCATCAGCGGGGGCACGACGGTCTGCTTGTAGACGATCCGTTCGTCGGCGAAGCAGACCCGCACCGACTTGGTGGTGTGCATGGCGCCGTCGGCGGTGATGGTGTCCATCTCCATGATCTGGACGCCCGGTTCGTCCTCCCTGAGGTCCATGCGGGCGACATGCGGCAGCCGGTCCGGCCACTTCTGGGCGAGGTAGAGGAACTCGTACACATCGCCGGCCTCGCCGTCGACGACGACCGTGTCCTCGAAGGTCAGCCGCAGTTCGGACCGGTCGGCCGCCTGCTCGGCCAGCGCTTTGAGATTCGCCAGCTCGGTGCGGCTGTTGCGGTCCGTGACCTCGGTGATCCAGGCGAGGTCGTCCGGGGCGTCGTCGACCGCACGGTAGCTGTGCTCCAGGACGACCTCGGTCCCGCCGTCCGGCAGACCCCGCAGCACCCACGCGCCGGACATCGCGGCGATCGGCGGCTGAGAGACCTCCTGCCGGAAGGCGATGCGCAGGCCTTGAGGGTCCAGTTCCCGGCGTGAGGTCCAGGCCTTGACCTGGTCGCCGGCGACTGCCCAGATCCGTATGCGTTCGTGGGACTCGTCCTGTTCGAGCCGTTCGACGTGGACGGTGGGATGGAAGTTCACCGGCCACGCGGAGACGTCGGCCAGCAGTTCGTAGACGGTCTCGGGTGTGGCCGCCATTGTGATGGCGTGCTGCACATCGCTCATGGGTTCACCGGTCCTTGTCCGTGGTTGCCGAGCCGTCAGTAGTTGCCGAGTCCGCCGCAGACGTTGAGCGCCTGTGCGGTGATGGAGGCGGCGAGGTCCGACATCAGATAGCCGACCAGGCCGGCCACTTCCTGGGGGGTGGAGTAGCGGCCGAGCGGGATCTTGGTCTGGAACCGCTCCAGGACCTCCTGCTCGTCGCTGGCCCAGATGCGCGCATAGTTGGTGCGTACCAGCTGCGCCATGGGCGTCTCGACGTAGCCCGGGCACACGGCGTTGACGGTGATCCCCGTCTTCGCCAGCTCCAGACCCAGGGCCTTGGTGAAGCCGACAACGCCGTGCTTGGACGCCGAGTACGGCGCTCCCAGGACGACGCCCTGCTTGCCGCCCGTCGAGGCGATGTTGACGATGCGGCCGCGCGGCTTGTCGCGCAGCCCGCCGGTGGTGAGGACCTCCCGGGTCATCAGGAAGACGCTGTTGAGGTTGGTGTCGATGACGTCGTACCAGGTCTCGTCGGCGAGGTCGGCGGTGATGCCGCCGCCGCTGCGTCCGGCGTTGTTGACCAGGGCGTCGACGGCACCGTAGCGGCGCACGGCGGCCTCGACGAAGGCGCGCACGTCGTCGCGGGACCGGACGTCGCAGCGTTGCCCCTCCACTTCGAGACCGCGTTCGCGCAGATCCTTGACGGTGACGGCCAGGTCCTCCTCGTGCCGTGCGCAGATGAACACCTTCGCGCCCTGCTGGGCCAGGGTCTCCGTGACCGCGAGGCCGATTCCGCTGGTGCCGCCGGTGACGATCACGACGTCGGCGCTGTCATTCGCCATACTCTGTGCTCTCCTTGACCGGTGGAAGTCTTGTGACCGATGGATGGTGGAAGCCCGCGGTTCAGGTGCCGACCGTGACCAGCTCGTTGACCAGGGCCAGGAACAGCCGGGGAGTCTCCGCCTCGCCGACGGCGTCGTCGGAGAGCTTGACCCCCGTCTCGCGCTCGACGCGGCCGGCCGCTTCGAGCAACGCCAGGGAGTCGTAGCCGAGTTCGGTGAAGGTGAGGTCGAGGATGTCGCCGTCGAGGTCGACGTCCTCGTCCTGACCCGCGCTCTCGCGCAGGATGCGGGTCAGGCCGGCCAGGGTCAGCTCGTGTATGGCCATGGGTGAGGTCCTCGCTTTCGGGTTGCCGCCGTTGGCGGGGGGTGTCGTAGGACGGAGTGAACTGCCGTCGATGGGTGGTCAGTTGTTGTCGGGCGCGGCGCGCAGCACGACGGCCGCGTTGAATCCGCCGTGGCCGCGGGCGACCACCAGCGCGGTGCGTACGGTCATCTCGCGCGCGGTGTCCCGGACCAGGGCGATCGGGCAGTCCGCCGCCTGGTCCGGCACGCGCAGGGTCGGCGGGACGATCCCGTCCCGCATGGCCAGCAGTGCCGTCGCCACGTCGAGGCAGGCCGCGCCCGAGTACAGCCGGCCGGTCATGGTCTTGGGCGCGGTGACCGGCACGGTGTGCGGGCCGAAAACGGCGGCCAGGGTCTGCGCCTCCGTCCGGTCGAGATCGCGCACTCCGGCCGCGTCCGCGAACACCACGTCGATCTCCGGCGGCGCGACCGCGGCGTCCGCCAGGGCCAGTTCGACGGCCCGGCGCAGCCCCGGCTCCCGGTCGGAGCCGGGCGCGGGATCGAAGGACGCGCCGTAGCCGGCGATCGTGCCGTAGATCCGCGCACCGCGGTCCCGGGCGCCGGCTTCGCTCTCCAGCACGAGGATGGCGCCGCCCTCGCCGGGCACGTGACCGTCCGCGGAGACGTCGAAGGGTGCGTAGGCGTGCTCGGGATCGGCGGACCGGCTGAGCCGTCCGCTGGTGATCTGCGAAACCAGGCCCCAGGGGGAGAGGGAGGCGTCCACCCCGCCGGACACGACGAGGCCGGTGCCCTTGCGTACGTGCCGCCGACCGTGACCGAGCGCGTCGAGGCCACCCGCCCCCTCCGTCACCAGGACCCCGCTCGGGCCGCGCATGCCGTGCCGGATCGAGATCTGGCCGGTGTTGACCGCGTAGAACCAGGCGAAGGACTGGTAGGCGCTGACGTATTCGGGGCCGTTGCTCCACAGCTTCTGCAGCTCGTGCTGGGCGAACTCGAACCCTCCCGAGGAGCTCGCGGTCACCACGCCCATGCCGAACTCCGGCAGCGCCGCCGGGTTCACCGCGGCGTCGGCGAGCGCCCAGTCCGAGGCGGCCAGCGCCATTTGCGTCATTCGATCGGTCTGCGGAAGCAGACGGCTGGAGAGATGGTCGGCCGCGTTGAAGCCCAGGACCTCCCCGGCCAGCGGCGAAGGATAACCGCTGGGGTCGTAGCGGCTGATCCGGTCGATGCCGCTGACCCCCTTCAGCGTCGCGGTCCAGAACTCCTCGGTGCCCAGGCCGTTCGGCGCGACCACACCGATCCCGGTGACCACCACGTCCGCGGTCATATGGCCGTCCTCCCGCCGGGCCGGGTCAGCACCATGGCGCTCTGGAAGCCGCCGAAACCGCTGCCCACCGTGAGTACCGTGTCCACGTCCTGCTCACGGGCCGTCAGGGGTACGTAGTCCAGGTCGCACTCCGGATCAGGGGTGTGGAGATTCGCGGTGGGCGGCACCACGCCGTGCTCGATGGCCAGCGCGCAGGCGGCGATCTCGATCGAGCCGATCGCGCCGAGCGAGTGCCCGATCATCGACTTGATGGAGCTGACCGGCACGTCGTACGCATGCTCCCCGAGGCTGAGTTTGAAGGCGGCGGTCTCGTGGCGGTCGTTCTGCTTGGTGCCCGAGCCGTGTGCGTTGATGTACGACACGGTCTCGGCGTTCATCCGCGCCTCGGCCAGCGCGGTGGTGATCGCCTCCGCCATCTCCCGTCCGTCCGGCCGCAGTCCGGTCATGTGGAAGGCGTTGCAGCGAGAGGCGAAGCCGGCCATCTCGGCGTAGACGTGGGCGCCGCGCCGCCGGGCGTGCTCGTACTCCTCCAGGACGAAGACGGCCGCGCCCTCGCCCAGTACGAAGCCGTTTCGGCTCTTGTCGAACGGGCGCGAGGCGTGCTCGGCGTCGTTGTTGCGGGCGGTGGTCGCCTTGATGGCGTCGAAACAGGCCACCGCGATCGGGGAGATCGGGGCGTCGGTCGCACCCGCGACCATGATGTCGACGCTGCCCTCGGCGATCAACTCGCGGGCGTAGCCGACCGAGTCCAGACCCGAGGTACAGCCGGCCGAGACGACCGCGGCCGGCCCCTCGGCGCCCACCGTCCAGGCGACCTCGGCGGCGATGCTGCTGGGTACGAAGTGCCCGTACAGATGAGGCACTCCGTAGGAGTTGTCGACCAGCCACTTGCGGCCGCTGTCGCTGAGGACGACGTACTCCTCCTCCAGTCCCATGGTGGCGCCGACCGCGCTGCCGATGGTCACCCCGATCCGCGCGGGATCCGGGGCGCCGAAGTCCAGGCCGCTGTCGTGAACCGCCTCCCGGGCCCCGACGACCGCGAACTGGGTCGCCCGATCCATCCGGCGGACCTCACGGGGCGTCAGTCCCTGCTGGACGGGGTCGAACGTGCACTCGGCCGCGACCTGGGAGCGGAACGGGGCGGGGTCGAAGAAGGAGATGCGCCCGGTCGCGGTGCGACCTGAGGTGATGAGGTCCCAGAACGCCTTGGTGCCCGTACCGCCGGGCGCCACGACGCCAATGCCGGTGATGACCACCCGGCGGGGGGCCGTGGGCGCTCGCCCCGGCTCCGGGGCGCGGCGGGCGTCCACAGCAGGGTCCGTCGCTGACATATGGGTTGCCTTTCGTGGATGAGTCCCCTTTGGCTGCGTCAGAACCTGGCCACCGTGGCTCAAGGACGACTCAAGGTCCGCACAAGGAGCTCGCGAACCGGACCCATGTGGGCTTCCAACCTGCGTCGAGGTGTCCTTGACCGGCCTTCGAGCCGTCCTTGAGCGGGGCTTGAGAGCGTCCGGGCAGCCACGAGACCGGCACCAACGACGCGATGCGAGGACTCCTTGAGCACGCACACGGCATCCGAGAAGAAGAACCCCACGGCCTCCGGGAAGAGGAGCTCCACGGCGGCGGAGGCGAAGGCCTCGGCGGCAGAGAAGAACTCCGTCGTCAACACCGTGGTCATCGAGGCCCCGGCCGACCGCGTTTGGCGTTCCTGCACCGACGTCGAGCGCTGGCCGGACATCTTCCCGACCACCCGTGAGGTCCGCCGTACCGAGGTCGGCGCCCACGAGGTGGTCATGGATATGACGGTGGCGAACGAGCTGGGCGTGAACGACGTCCGCTCGCACCGCTGGTACCGGCCCGACGAGTTCCGCATCGACTTCCGGATGGTGACGCTGCCGCCGGCCATCGCCGAGATGGAGGGCAGCTGGACCGTCGAACCGGCCGACGGCGGCACCCGTCTGGTCGTCGAGCACATCTTCGTACCGCGGCAGGACGGGGGACAGGAAGAGGGAGCGGACACCGCCGACCTCGGCGACACCCTGTTCCGTACGACGGAGAACGTGCTGGCCACGCTCAAGGGGTGGCTGGAGACCGACCGCGACCTCGTCGCGGACGAGGGCCTGCGCGACGCTTGGGGTCCGCGCAACGCCGGGAACGGCATCTCGGCCGAGACGTTCGAGAACTGCGAGCTGTTCTTCAGCCGCCTGGGCCTGGCGAGCCTCGACTGGGGCGACATCACCATGGTGCTCAAGGACCTGCGCAAAGAGAGCACGCACGAGGACTGGGCCGACTGGCACCGGCGGTGGTCCGCGCTCGGCGTGCACTACGAGGAGCGCGCCGCCGAGGCGCTCGCCGCGGGTCACCTGGAGACGTTCCGCACCGCCAACCGCAAGGCCGCCGCCTGCCATCACTACGCGGAGTTCTTCTACTTCGACGACGCGCAGGCCAAGATCGACAGCCGCGACCGGGTCACCGAGGTCTTCGAACGCGGCATCCCGTACCTGAACGAGGTCGTCACCGCACTGGATGTCACCTCCGACGGGCTGGAGGTCCCCGGCTACCTCATGCGGCCGCCGGGCGAGGGCCCGTGGCCGACCGTGCTGCTGATCAACGGCCTCGACTCGGCCAAGGAGGTCGAACTGTACGCCTTCGCCAGGGAGTTCATCGCCCGCGGTATGGCCGCGGTCGTCTTCGACGGCCCCGGCCAGGGTGTGCACATCGGCAGGACACCGATGGCGGTCGAATTCGAGCGGGTGGTTGCCGCGGTGATGGAGGAGGTCGTACGGCGTCCCGAGGTGGACGAGGACTGTATCGGGATCTTCGGCGTGAGCTTCGGCGGCTACCTCGCCGCCCGCGCCGCCGCGACGGTCCCGGGCTTCCGGGCGTGCGTCAACCTCTCCGGAGGCTTCGACCTCGACAACTACTCCGACGTCAACGTGATGGTGAAGAAGGACTTTCGGTTCGTCTTCGACCAGTCCGACGACGACGCCATGGCCGAGCTCGCCCGCACGAAGCTGAACCTGCGGGAGATCCCGCCGCTGCGCATCCCGCTGCTGGCCATCCACGGCGAACTCGACACCATCATCCCCATCGACTCCTGCGAGCGGATGCTGGACTGGGCCGCGGAAACGACCGAACTGATTCGCTACCCCGGCGAACGCCATGTCGCCACCAACTACTTCGGCGACTTCATCCCGCGCTTCAGCGACTGGATGGCCGACCGGCTCGGGGCGCAGGCGCGGCCCTGACATCAGAGCGCTTCGGGGTGGAAGCGCGCCGGCGTCAGCGACAGCGGGACGCGCTACGCTCCGCTCACGGTTTGACATGCATAGCAAGCTATGGACTAATCGAAGCAGCCGATGCCGAGCCGGAGGTGGACCGTGACCACGAAGCCCGAAGGCCTCTCCAGCCGGCCCACGAGCCGGCTGCCCCGGGAGGAGTCACTGGGGTACCAGGTCAACCACCTCGCGCGGCTTCTGGAACGCGCCCTGCGCCTGCGCATAGCGGAGCACGGGGTCGTGCCGGGGCAGTTCGCCCAACTGCTCGCGCTGTACGAGCAGGACGGGCTCACCCAGCGAGAGCTGTGCGAGCGCGTACAGATCGAGCAGCCGACCATGGCGAACACCCTGCAGCGGATGGAGCGCGATGGGCTGGTCCACCGCGTTCCCGATCCGCAGGACAGACGCCAGGCGAAGGTCCTGCTGAGTGATCGCGCCCGCGAGCTCCAGGAACCTCTGGTCGCGGCCGCCGGCGAGGTCAACGATCTGGCGACCCGCGGTCTGGATGTGCCGGAGGTCGCCGCGCTGCTCGGCACGATCACGCGCCTCATCGAAAATCTGGAGTCGATCGGGCGCTCTTGAATCCGGGACGCTGATCGAGCGATCTTGAACCCGAAGCGGGGAGAAGTTCATGAAAACCCGAGTGCACGCCGTTGCCGGGGTTCTCGCGCTGACATTGATCAGTCTGTTCTTCACGGCATCGGCCGCAGTCGAGATCTTCGGCGACGACCACGCCGTACAGGTGGTCAAAACAGCGATCGCCTTCGCCCTGTTCGCGCTGGTGCCGTGCATGGCGATCACGGGCGGCACCGGGCGTTCCCTGGGCGCGAACCGGCGCCGTGCCCCGCTGATCCGGCGCAAGCAGCGCCGGATCGCGGCGGCCGCGGCGATCGGACTCCTGGTCCTCGTGCCGTGCGCCGTCACGCTCCAAGTGCTTGCCTCCGACCGCCACTTCGGTACGGAGTTCTCGGTGATCCAGGCCGTCGAGTTCCTCGGCGGCGCGGTGAACATCACCCTGCTCAGCCTCAACGTACGCGACGGAAGGCTGCTCACCGCGGCCGCCCGGCGCCGCCGGAACACCCCCGCATCCGTCGCAGCGCAGCCCTAGCAACACAAACCGCAGCCGTAGCAGCAAGCCGCAATCGAACGGGAAGGGCCGGCTCATGGCAATCGCGGGAAAGGTCGCACTCATCACCGGCGCGAGCGAAGGCATCGGGTTCTCCATCGCCCAGGCGCTCGTGGCGGCGGGTGCGCACGTCGTCATCACAGCCCGCCGGGAAGGGCCACTGAAGGCATCGGCCGACCGCCTCGGCCCGTCGGCGTCCTGGATCGCCGGCGACCTGGCGGACGCGGCGACGGCAGAACACGCCGTCGCGCACACCCTCACCCTCCACGAGGGCCTGGACCTGGTCGTGTGCAACGCAGGCATCCTGATACCCGGGCCCCTCACCGAGCAGAGCATGGCCGAGGTCGACCGGGTGATCAGCGTCAACCTCCGCGGGACGATCGCGCTGATGAAAGCGGCAGCTCCCGCGCTGGCCGGCCGCCCCGGCGCGTCGGCCGTCGTCATCTCGTCGTCCATCGGCAGGCACCCCACCGCCGGAATGGGTGTGTACGGCGCCACGAAGGCGGCTCTGCACTACCTCGTGCCCACCTGGGCCATCGAGCTGGCACCGCGCGGCATCCGGGTCAACGCCGTCTGCGCGGGCATCACCGACACCCCCGGCCTGCGCACCGGCGCCACGCACCTACCCGGCCTCGAACAGGCCGTGATCGGCACCAACCTGATCAAGCGGATCGCCACGGCCGATGAGATCGCCCACCCCGTGCTGACCCTGCTGGACAGCGACGTCAGCAGCTATGTGACCGGATCGGTGTGGGACATCGACGGCGGCTTCCGGCGCGACGGCGGTGGTCCCGGCGGCCCGGCCGGGGACCCCGGCCTCGAAGGAGCGCACCATGACGCAGCATGACGTGCACGACGTGGTGGTCGTCGGCGGGGGCCACAACGGACTGACCGCGGCCGCCTACCTCGCCAAGGCGGGCCTGGACGTGGTGGTGCTGGAGGCGAAGGACTACGTCGGCGGCGGTGTCATCACCCGCGAGGTGACCGTGCCGGGCTTCCACCACGACCTGCACGCCATCGCGCACATCTTCATCCAGGGAAACCCCCTGATCCGCGACGACGAGCTGGGCCTGCTGGCCCGCCACGGCCTTGAGTACGTCTTTCCGGACCCGAGCATCGCCGTCACCTTCCCCGACGGCGATTACATCGCCTTCTACCGGGACGTGACCAAGACGGCGGAGACCATCGCCAGGATCTCCCCGAGCGACGCGGAGAACTATCTGCGCTTCCACGCATTCGCCGACGGACTGCTGGACATGCTGATGGCGGGCCTCTTCGAACCCCCGCCGCCGCTGGGCGCGTTCTTCGGACAGCTCGACCAGTCCGAGGTCGGCCAGGAACTGCTCCGTATGCTGATGATGAGCTACCTCGACGTCGTCAACGAGTGGTTCGAGAGCCCCAAGGTCCGGGCGGCATTGGCCCGTTGGGTGTCGGAGATCCTGGCTGCCCCTGAAGAGGGCGGCACCGGAGCCTTCCTGCTGATGATGGTGCCGGTCATCCACCGCTACGGTCTCGGCTACGCCGTCGGCGGCTCCGGATCGCTGACCAGGGCTTTGGTCGGGGCATTCGAGGAGCTGGGCGGAGTCATCAGGACCAGTGCCCCGGTCGAGCGGTTCACCTTCACCGGCGACCGGGCCACCGGTGTCGTACTGGCCTCGGGAGAGCACGTCGAGGCCCGGCGCGCCGTGGTGGCCGACCTGAACATCAAACAGCTGCCCGGCATGGTCGACCACCGCTTCGGAGCCGACTGGGAACGTAAAGTGCGGCGGATCAAATCCGTCGGATTCGCCCTGCTGACCGGGCACTTGGCGCTGAGCGAGGCACCGGTCTTCAAGGCGGGGCCCGAGGTGGGGAGCGCGGGCTTCCAGGAGATCGCCGTACCCCTGCCCGAGCTGATGCGGACCTTCGACGGACTGAAGTACGGCGTTCCGATCAGCAACATCCCGAGCATCGCGGTGGCGAGCGCCTGGGACCCCACCCGCGCGCCCGCCGGGCAGCACACCCTCTATCTGCTGAGCTACGCGCCCCTCGAACTGGACCAGGGACGCTGGGACGAGCGCAAAGAAGAGCTCTTCGACCGAGTCTTCGACACTTTCTGCGGCCTCACCACGAACATGAGCCGTGAGAAGGTGCTCGGCAGGGTCGTCGACAGTCCGATGGACGGCGAACGCTTCAACGCCTCGTGGCCGAACGGCGACCCGGGCCACTTCGGGTCGCAGCTCTTCCAGTTCATGGGATACCGGCCTCTGCCCAACATGGGGTACCGACTGCCCGGCGAGGGCTTCTATCTGGTCGGGCCGTCCACGCACCCCGGATCCGGGGTCACGGGTGGGGCCAGGGCCGGCGCCCAGGCCGTTCTGCGGGACCTCGGATTCGACGTCGCCGAGGTGATGGCCGGCCGGTAGCCCGTGGTCCATCCCTGCGCGAAGGCGAGCGACGTGGACATAGGAATTCTCGGCCCCCTGACCGTGCGATCAGTCGGCGGGCAGGCGGTACCCACCGCACCGAAGCCGCGGCAGCTGCTGGCCCTGCTGGCGGCGCGCGTGGGCAAGGTGGTGCCCGTGGAACTCCTGGTGGACGAACTGTGGGAGAGGGATCCGCCCAGGAGCGCCCTGACCGCCGTACAGACCTACATAGTGCAGTTGCGCCGGTCACTCGCAGGCACTCCGCGGACCGACACCGCCGAAGTGACCCGGGACGTACTCCCCTTCGTCGGCTGGGGATACCGCCTGACCGCCGACCCGGACCAGGTGGACGCCGGCGCGTTCACGCGCCAGGCCGAGCTGGGCCGACACGCGCTGCTGGGCGGCGATCACCAGCGGGCGTCCGTGCTGCTGCGTCGCGCGCTGCGGCTGTGGCGCGGTCCGGCACTGGCGGACGTCCGCATCGGGCCGCACCTGCTGGCGCACCGGACCAGTCTGGAGGAGACCCGGCTGGGCGCCCTCGAACAGCGGGTGGAGGCCGATCTACGCCTCGGCCGTCACCACGAACTGATCGACGAGCTCTCCGGGCTGGCGGCACAGTATCCCCTGTACGAGAACCTGCACTCCCTCTTCATCATCTCGCTGTACCGGGCGGGACGCCCCAGACAGGCCCTCGACGCCTTCGAGTTGCTGCGCAAGAACCTCCGCGAAGAACTGGGGATCGACCCCTCACGCAGCGTGCGCACCTTGCAGAAAGCCCTTCTTATCAGTTCGTGAACAGCCAGTCATGGAAGGCCAGTTGTGAGCGGCCAGTCGTCAAAGGCCGATTGTGGACAGCCACTTGTGAGCGGCCAGTCGCGAACAGCCACTTGTGAGCGGCCAGTTGTGAGCAGTCCGATCGTGAGCAGCCAGGAGTGTGCAGATGCCCACCGAATCGACCTCCGGCCGGCGCCGTCCGGCCGACCTCCTTTTCGACCCGCTGCTGGGTCTGTTCTTCGTCCGCGGACGGGTCGAGGAACTCGAACAGGTGACGCCCCGCGTGCGCAGGATCCGCGTCGGCGGGCCGGAGATACGGGGGCTGAGCTGGACCCCGGGTCAACAGGTGCGCGTGCATGTCAAGGATCTGGGGGCGCCGGTATGGGCCGGGATGCTGCGCGATGTGCTGCGTACGTACTCGGTCTGGTCGTACGACGGGGAGGGACTGGAGCTGTGTCCCCTGGACCACGGGGACGGTCCCGGCTCCCGCTGGGCCCGCTCGCTGCGGGTGGGGGACGAGGTCTCCTTCCGTAAACCCGAGGGGAACTTCTGCGTCGTCGAATCCGCCGCGTACCACCTCTTCGCCGGTGAGGAGACCGCCTCGGTTGCCTTCGGCGCGATGCTGCGCGGGCTGCCGGACGAGGCGCCCGTCCACGGTGCCGTCGAGGTCGCCGGGCCGCAGGACCGGCTGCCGCTGCCGCGGGCCTCGGAACTGACGTGGAGCTTTCGAGGCGGCGCCACCGCGGCCGCGTCCGCTTCGCTGGTCGCGGCCGCACGGGCACTCGACCTGCCCGGCGAACCCGGAGTCGCGTATCTGGCCGGCGAGGCCCGCACTTGTCAGGCTGTGCGGGATCACCTCGTCAAGGAGCGCGGCTGGCCGCGTCGGTCCGTCCTGGTCAAGCCGTTCTGGACACCCGGCAGGCGCGGGCTGGACTGACGGCAGGCGCGGATCGGGCTCAGCGGCCCTCGTGGGAGCCCTCCGGGCTCACGGCATCACCCGGTCACCGGATGACCCGAGAAAAGCTGGGGCTGCCCGGTCCCGACGGCAGATCCAGTTCCAGCCGGAACAGCCTCGACCGCGTTTCCGCCTCCAGCCGTGGGTCGGCCGCGAGGATGGCCTGCTGCAGATGGCGCATGCGCGGCGATGGATCAATTCCCAGCTCTTCGCTCAGGCATTTCCGGAGCTTGTGAAAAACATCGAGCGCCTGACCGGGACGCCCTGCCCGGTACAGCGACATCATAAAGAGCGAATGCAGGTTCTCGTGCAGGGGATTTTGGAGTACGAGCGCGGACAGCTCGCTGATCAACTCATGGTGATGCCCGAGCCGCAGATCCACTTCCACCCGTTGCTCGACGACCGCCAGGCGGTATTCCTCCAAATTCGTGCGGTGTGCGAACAAGTGGGGTCCGAGCCGTACGCCCGCCAGTGCAGGACCGCGCCACATGCGCAGCGCCCGACGCAATATCACCGACGCCTGGTCGTGCGAGCCGGCGGCCAGCGCCTCGCGCCCCATTTCCGCGCAGCGCAGGAACGTCTGCGCGTCATGCGTTCCCCCGGCGGACGCCAGGCGGTACCCCCAGCCCATGAACGGAAGGACGTCCCCGGCGACTTCGGCGGGGCTGATCCGCAGAGCGCCCGCGAGAGCCCTGCGCAACTGCACGATGTAGGTCTGCACGGTGGTCACCGCGCTCGACGGCGGACGGCTCTCCCATAATTCGTCGATCAGCATGTCCACGGAGACCACTTGGTCCACGCGGGCCGCCAGCAGGGCCAGCAGCTGTCGTGGCTTGGGTGCGGTGGGTGCGGCCTCACCGCCGCGCGACCGGACGACCAACGGACCCAGAATCCCTATGTTCATCCGACCCCCGTTGAATATTGCACGGTATTGCAGAATGAATCTTCCCGGCCGTGTTGCAGCAGGTCGTATCGTTTAGAAATGCGTCTCGACTCGATCGTACAAGTGCTACCGGGCAGTGCGTCAAGGCTTTTCGGATCGATTTGCTCCGCAGTAAATTCGGTGCCATCGCGGTTAAGCCGAGGTAAAAATCGGAAGGGGGTGTTCCGTGGCCGGATTCGGTGTTGCGTAAAGAAAGGGAGAATTTTGGCAGACCTTCGCGCGGCGCGACGTCCGTCATCGACTTGACCCATTCTGTGGCGCGATCGGCTTCTGTGGCGGGTCGAACCTGACGCCCCCGTCCCCGACCGCTTTGCCCCGGGAGCATGCGATGGAAGCCACTCCGCACACCCTCATCGCCTATCGGATCGAACAGCTGGCCGAAGGCGTGTACGCCTATCTCCAGCCCGACGGCGGCTGGTGCCTGAACAACGCGGGCATCGTGACCGGCGGTGAAGGCACCCTTCTCGTCGACACCGCGGCCACCGAGGCGCGGGCCCTCATGCTGAGGGAGACCGTCCGCACCCTCAGCGCGCGTCCGGTCGGCACCCTGGTCAACACCCACAGCCACGGCGACCACACCTTCGGCAACCACCTCTTCGCCGAGAGCGCCACCGTCGTCGCCCACGAGCGGGCGGCGGCCGAGATGGCCGAGTACGGTCTGGCACTGAAGAACCTGTGGCCGCAGGTGCGTTGGGGCCGCATAGAACCCGCTCTGCCCGACGTGACCTACCGGGACCGGATGTCACTTCCGGGCCTCGGCCTGCGGGTGGAACTCCTGCACCTCGGCCCGGGACACACCGCGGGCGACACCGTGGTGTGGCTGCCCGACCAGCGGGTGCTGTTCACCGGAGACCTCGTCTTCTCCGGTGCGACTCCTTTCGTGCTCATGGGCTCGCTGAGCGGTTCGCTGCGCGTCATCGACCGGCTGCGTGCGCTCGAACCCCTGCATGTCGTCCCCGGTCACGGCCCGCTGGGCGGACCCGAACTGCTGGATGCGAACGCCGACTACCTGGGCTGGGTCGACGCGTTGGCCTGCACCGGCATCGCCGAAGGTCTCACCCCGCTGGACCTGGCGCGTACCGCGGATGGCGGACCGTACGCCCAACTTCTGGACAGCGAGCGGCTGGTGGGCAACCTGATCCGTGCCTACGCCGAGCGGCGTGGCGCGCAGTCCGCAGCACCCCTCGACGTACAGGCCGCGTTCGCGGACATGGTCGCCCTGCACGGGGGTCTTCCCCATTGCGCAGCCTGACTCGCCGCCCGAGAGCCGACCACGAAGAAATCCCCGATGAATCCGTCACGCAAGTCCCCCACCGGAGGAGGCGCTGATGTGCCCCGAACGAGGACGTCGCCGAGAGGCGGAGCGCAACGACGCACGGCTTTTGAGCGCTGCCCGCGACGCCTTCGCGGAACTGGGGTGGAAGGCATCCGTTTCGGACATCGCCCGGCGGGCCGACGTGGGCATGGGCACCATTTACCGCCGCTACACCTGCAAGGAGGAATTGGCACAGCACATGCGCCTCACCGCCATGAACCGCCTCACCGACATCGCCCGAGCCGCCGCCGGCGAGGCGCCCGACGGCTGGCAGGCCCTCTTCGGGTTCATGAGCCGCGCCCTGATCACCGAGCCGGGGTGCCTGCTGCCGCAGATCGGTGGCCGGCTGCCGGGCACGGACGACATCGAGGACGCGACGGTCCGCCTGCACCAAGCAGTCGAAGTCATCGTGGACCGGGCGCAGCGGGAAGGGGCGCTGCGAGCCGATGTCGTGTCGGCCGACGTACTCCTGTTGCTCGTCCATCTGGAGATCCTGCTCCCCACGATCGCGCCAACTGCGCCTGAGATACCTCGACGTGGTGGTGGACGGACTCAGGCGCCGTTCACCACACACCCAGTCCCCGACGCGGGTCCTCACCGGGCCCCCACCGGACTGGCAGGAACTGCGTACGCTGTGGCACGCGGCCCCGCCGGAACCGAGAAGCGGCGATACGGCATGACGGACGGCGGGGACAGCGCGGGCTGCTCCCGTGGTCAGGACGGACTGTCCGGCCTCGCGGCGGCGGCCAGGCTCGGCTGGAGGCGGCAGGCGGCGTTGAGGTGGTCTGCGGTCCAGATGATGCGGACGGCTGTGTCCGTGGCCTGCCCGCTCTCGTCCCACAGGTCGCGGCGGAGCGAGTCGACCAGACGTGCCTCGGCTGCAGGGTTGCGTGGCAGTGGATCGGGGGGCGTGGTGTGCCGGCCGAGGCTCGTGGCCAGGTCGCGGTACCAGGCGGACACTCGACCGGCGGTACCCATCAGTACGAGGCGAGCCTCGGCCCGGTCGGCTTCGGTGTGCTGCTGCTCGGCGCAGCGTTGCCACAGTCCGAGCACCGCGTCGGCGGCGAGGCGCAGTCCGACGATGCCGGTGACCAGGGTGGTCATGTCCGCCAGCGGCAGGCGTTTGGGTCCGCGTTCGGCGAGGTAACTGCGGAAGGCGTCGTCCAGTCTTCGGGCCGCGGCGGCCGCTTGGCGTCTCTCCTGCAGGGGGACATCGGCTGCCACAGGGATGGAGCCGCAGCGGCCGACCGCGTACTCGACCGCGCCGGCCAGATAGCGGGCGCTGTCCGTGTACGCCTCGGCGAGCGCCTGGTCGACGGCGGCCGCGGCGCCGCGCGGCCAGAAGAACAGGCCCACCAGCACGCTCACCGCGCACCCGAGGGCGATGTCCTGGGTGCGGAGCAGCGCGATGTGCCAGTCCGGGTTCTGGCCGATGTTGAACAGGATGACCAGGGTGATGGTGAAGGCTGCCTGGCCGGCGGCGAAGGAGATGACGGTGGGGGCGATGCCGGCGACCAGTACGGCGAGGGGGAGCAGGAACCAGAGCGCGGTGCCGTGATGGCCGATGAGGTGCAGCAATCCGGCCCCGATGAGCGACCCGACGATGGTGCCGCCCACGGCGCGAACCGCGTTCTGCCCGGTGTTGAGCGCGTTCGAGCGCAGCACGGAGAGGGTTCCCAGGATGACCCAGAAGGAGTTCTGAACGCTGGTCAGGTTCGCCAGAGTGACCGCGATGCCCAGGCCGATCGCCCCCCGGAGGCTGTTGTGCAACCAGACCGAGTGCGGCTTCAGGTGGGCGACAGCCCGTTCGCGGGCCGACGCCAGCGGTCGGGCGAGGGCGCCGGGCTCGTGGCCGAGCAGCCGATCCGGCCAGCTGCGTCGCTGGGCCGCCGCGGCCAGGTCCACATTGCCGGCGATCTGGAGGGTTACGAAGCCCAGCTCCTGGGCGCGGAATGACAGGTCCAGGCTTTCGATGAAGGCGCGGGGTTCCCACTCCGTGCCGGCTCTGGGCGGGTGCAGGGGGAGGCGGGCGGTGGCGCTGCGCTCCATGCCGGTGATGGCCTCGTTCAGGTCGGCCGACGAGGTGCGGAGCGCGTCGGGTGCGCGGCACGGATCTTCGAGCAGGTCGGCCGCCCGGTCCAGGACCGCGGCGGCGACCCGCCGGACGACGTGTGCCTCGGGGTCGCACGGCGGGTGGGCGTGGTCCGGGGGGCCGCTGTCGGCCACGATGGCGCACAGCCAGGTGAGTTCGTCGACCAGGCGGACCAGGGCGCGGGAGCTGGTGGACAGTCCGGTGGGCCGGTAGGGGGTGGCGTCGAAGGCGGTCCGGAGGTCGGATGCCGCGGCGGTGGCCTGATCGGCGGTGGCCTCGCACTGCTCGGCGCTCGGAGCGTCGGGCTCTGCGGCCAGATGAGACGCGTCGGCACGCAGCCGTGCCGCGGCCGCACGGCAGACACGGGCGGCGGGCGCGCAGAGCGGGTCGGCGGTGGGGCGGGGCCACAGCAGGGAGATCGCGAGCATGGTGCCGGCGGTGGCAAGGCCCGCTCCGGCGAGCCGGTCGGGTAGCTGCGACAGCGGCGCGGGCGAGGTCACCGGCAGGAAGAAGGCCAGCAGCAGGGCGGTGGTCGCCCCCGCGAGGACGGAACTGACCACGCCCTGAAAGAGCACCAGGAAGCCGAGCAGGACGGTGACGGTGACCGCGAGCCAGGTCTCGCGGGCCACGAGCGTGCCCAGACAGATGAGCGCCGCCCATGCCACCGCGAGGCCCAGGTGGGCGCGCAGCCGCTGCACCATCGGGCCGGTGAACTCGACCAGCAACAACATCGAGAACGAGCCGAAGGCCGCGTAGGTCGCCATCGCCGGCGCGTGCAGCACCTGGCTGCACAGTGCGAACAGGGCAGGCATCACCAGCGCGGTACGTGCGGCTCGGCGGGTCGCGGCCCACTCCGGATCGTGGGCACGCAGCCACGTGAGGCCCCGGCCAGATGTCTGCATCCGCTCGCACACCTCCTGCCGCCCGCCGCGCGCGTACCCCGTCCTCGCGAGTATCTGCCCGGGCCGGAGCCCCCGCAGAGTCGGTGACGCCAAGCAGGGCAAGGGACCGCCGGTCGGGTGATCCTTGTGGAGTGGCCGCCACTGGTGCGTCGCGCCGCTTGATGTGTGGGCCCACCCTCCTGGGTGCGTTGTCCTACGGGGCTATGCCGACGCCTTCGATACGGCTCCAGGCTCTCTGCTGCGCCCAGGTCATGGCCGGCCAGTCGAGTCCGCCCGGTCGGGCGGCGACGCGCGACGCGTAGGGCGACGGGCTCGGAACTCCTCGTTCACGAGGGCGGAGAAGTCAAGGGGTTCGGACAGTCCCGGGGCTCGGGCACGCGCTCCGGGCGCTCGGCATCAGCGGCGTGCGGCGGTCTGCTTCAGGTTGTAGCCCTCGAGCCGGAGCTCCGGCTTGTTCGACGTCAGAGCGTCGGCCGGCCAGGACGCGGTGACGGTCTTGGACTCCCCGGGGAGCAGCCACAGGTAGTTGTCGCTGTAGAGCGTCGGCAGCACTCGGTGACCGGTCCTGGCGTCGTGCAGCGAGACACGCACCATGGCCGCGACCGACGAGCCCCGGTTGTACAGCCGGGCCGTGAGTCCATGGCGTTCACCCGAGTGGTCTGTTTCGGTGATGTCGAGGAACACCCGGGCCTTTTCAAGGTCGTTCAGCGCCCGCATGTCTCGGGCATCGCGGTAGCGCCAGTACGTGTTCTCGGACAACGATCTGCCGCGGGCGTCGGTGAGGCGTAGTCGCAGCACATGGAAGTCCGGCAGGCCGTCCGTCCAGCCGGCGGTGAACGCGTACGTGGTGGCGGAGGGGGCGATGTCGACGGTCTTGCGCTGTTCCGGGGCGAGCAGGCGGCCGGAGAGGTCGACACAGCGCGCGGAGACTGTGGCGCCGGCGATGGTCATCGGCGTGTGGTTCACCGTGATCACTCGCCCGTCCGTGGGGCCGGCCTGCACGTGGACGGGCTCGCCCGCCTTGCGGGCGCCGTAGTAGGTTCCGTTGACATCGAAGTCGTAGTCGTACGTCTGCCACACGGTGCTGTACCAGGCGGGGTGGGACATCCACAGCATCAGTCCGCTGGCGTCGTCCCACAGATGCGCGTTCCAGGCCTCGAACATGGCGCGGGTGTTCTCGTAGTTGACGAACTGCGCCTTGCGGCAGAAGTCCTCGAGGTCCTCTGCGACATCGAGCCGGCTCTCGATGGCGGCCCGGTAGTTCTGCGGCGCCTGATTCCCCCTGGTGCTCCAGTCGTGGTAATACCAGGGTCCGCCGATGGGCCACTCGGGCTCGTCGCCCACGAGGCGGCGCATCGTCTCCGCCGTCGACACGACCGGCATGCCGATCTCGGTGTGGAAGCCGAAGCTCCCGCTGCCGTACGTGGACGCGGAGTAGTACCGCTCCGGCTCGACCCAGCCGTAGGGGCCGCCGCCGGAAACGATTCCGCCGGCCGAGTTGTTCTGATAGAGCAGATCGGGGGCTTCGGCCCGCACCGCGGCTCGCATACCGTCGTCGACCGGGCCCGGAGGGTTGCCCTCGTTGGCGCCGCACCACACGACGATGCTGGGGTGGATGCGGTAGCGCCGTACGGTGTCCTGCGCAAGGCCGACGAAGGCCTTGTGGTCGGGTGGGTCCATGGCCCAGGCGTTGGGGAAGTCGTTCCACACCAGAAGGCCGTGCTCGTCGCAACTGGCGTAGAACTCCTCGCGGTTGCTGCTGCCCACCCAGTTGCGGATCATCGTGAAGTTCATGTCGCGATGCATCCGCACGGCTGTGTCCATCCGCTCGGCGGGCATGCGTCGCAGCAGTTCGTCCCAGCCCCAGTTTCCGCCGCGGCAGAAGACACGGACACCGTTGACACTGATCTTGAGTGGCACGGGGGAGTTGTCGACCGACTTCACATTCCTCCAGCTGTCGCCGTCGTCGGAGACCTGGAGGGTGTACGTCTTGGCGTAGGCCTGCTCCCACAGGATGACGACGCGGTCGAACGAGACGCTGGACCCCAGGTCGACCTGGACCCACTGGTCGTCCTCGAAGGCCGAGGACCAGCGGGTCGCGGGATTTCCGTCCACCGCGTTGCCCGGCTGGTTCCCGGAGTCGTCCACGGAGGACGCGGTGGCCGTCCGGTGCAGAGCCAGATCCGTGTCCGGCGAGGCGCTGTCCACGACCGACAGGCCCCACATCGACGCCCCCCAACTGGTCGCCCGTGTACGGCAGAAGATGCGCAGAAACCGTGCGGTGGCGGCGTCGAAGTCAACGTTCTGCAGGCTCGCGGCACCCGCCGTCCGGAAGGGAAGCGGTACCGCCGTGTTGTCGACCGCCGTCACATCCGTCCAGGTGCCGCCGTCGTCGGAGACCTGGACGGTATACGTCTTGGCGTAGGCCTGCTCCCATGTGATGACGACGCGGTCGAAGGACAGCGAGGACTCGAGGTCGACCTGGATCCACTGGTCGTCCTCGAAGGCGGAGGACCAGCGGGTGCCCGTATCGCCGTCCGTCGCGTTGCCGGGCTGGTTGGCCGTGTCGTCGACGGAGGAGGCGGTGGCCTTCTTCCGCAGGGCCAGGTCGGTGTCGGGTGCCGAGCTGTCCGAGACCGTCAGATTCCACATCGACGATCCCCAACTGGTGGCGCGCGTACGGCACATGATCCTGACGTAGCGGGCCTTTTGGCGGGCGAAGTTCACCGTCTGCGCGTACGCGTCGCTGCCGGACTGGAACGCCAACGGCACGTCGTACTCGTAGCCGTACTGGCGGATCCCGAAGCGGGTGGTCCGCCGGTCGCTCTCCTCGCCCGCGAGGGAGGCGGCGAGGGTCAGCTCGTGCAGGGCGGGGTCGCCGTAGCCGTTGGGCCACCACAACTTCGGCTCGTGCAACTGCAGTTGAGGGTGGGTGGCGGGGGTGAAGGTGACGTCGACGCTCTCACCCGGCGGCACGGTGACCGTCTGGCTCAGTCGTACGCCGTCGAAGGCCGCCGATACGGCGACGCGCCTGGCGTCCGCGTCGGCATTGCGCACGGGAACCACGATCGTCAGCTCGGCCGTACGGGTGTCGGGCAGGTCCGGGAGCCTGGTGTCGACGCGGGGGTCGCCGAGGACGGCCGCCCCGGTGGAGCGCAGCCGGACGTGATTCCAGATGCCGGCGGCCCGGTCCCGTACGGCCGGCATCCAGTCCCAGCCCGACGAGGCCAGATAGGTGGGCGAGTTGCGGTTCATCATGTTCGCGCCGGCGTCCACGAAGGCCAGCCCGGCCGGGCCCTTGTCGCCCGGGCTGCCCGGGTACGGCATGGGGGTGATCTGCACGGCGAGAGCCTGCTCGCCGTCGGTCAGCAACTCGGTCACGTCGTACGCGGCGCGGGCGAAGGGGAACGTGAGATCGCCGACTTTGCTCCCGTTGAGCCAGATGTCGGCGGTGTGATTGATGCCCTCGAACTCGAGCCAGATGCGACGTCCCTCGCCGGTGTGCAGGTCCTCGGGGAGACGGAAGGCGCGCCGATACCACCAGGCGTGGCGCGAGAGGGCCTCCGGGATGTGGAGGTTGTTGAAGCCGGCGACCGGATCGGGCAGATGTCCCTGGTGCACGAGTGAGGACAGGACGGTCCCGGGGACGGCCGCGGGCAGCCAGCGACTGGTGTCCGCCGCCGGCCCGGACAGCGCGGCGCCGTCGCCGCCGGCCCAGTCGTCCATGGTGAGGTCCCAGCCGGACTCCAGCGGGACGGTGCCGTCCTCGGAGATCTCGAGAGCCGGAGGGGTCCGGTGGTGGGTGCCCCAGTCGGTCCAGCCGGTGGCGTCGGGCCGGGCGGTGTGACAGGTGCCGTACACCTGAAGGCCGTTGAGGCCCAGGGGGTTGGCGTTGGAGCGCTTGTGCACGGTCATCCGCACCCAGCGGGCGGTCACGGGCTTCGCCAGGGTGATCTCCACGACCCCGCCCGTACCGGAGTCGGTTCGGTGTACGGCCGTCCACGCCGTGTGGTCCCGAGAGGTCTCGATGACGAAGTCGACCGCGCAACTGGACAGGATCTCCTGCCCCGTCGTGTTGTCCCGCGGGTTGCCGCCGGGGGCGTCGACGTAGGGCGGGTCGCTCGCCGTCGCTTCGAAGGTGAGGCGGAGCGACTCGACCTCGCACGGCGCCTGGAGGTCGACGGATATCCACTGGGGGTCGCCGGGCGCGGCGCGCCAACCCGTGCCGCGCACTCCGACGGTGTCGACGTTGTCGACCGCGAATGCACCGGGTGTGGGGGCGTAGTCGGTGGAGGACACCGAGACGGGGCGGTGGGCGGCGAGTTCGCCGGGCGCGGCGGGCCGGTTCGGCTGGCCGGATTCGGCCGCGAATCCGTCGGCGGGCAGGGCCATGCCGAGCCCGAAGCCCGCGAGCAGGGTGGAGCCGGCGGAGAGGACGGTGCGACGGGACGGCCGGGGCGACTGATCAGACATCAACTATGGCTCCGGACAGGGAGGTTCGGGGACCGAGGGGGTTTGTGGCAAGTCAGAGGACAACGTTGCCAAAGTGGCTCTGACAACGTTGCCGAACACTGCACCCCGAGAGAGGGGCTGTCAAGGATTCCGGCCTGACCGCGAGAGGTCTCTGAATAAATTAGTAATAAATATTGACAGGGTTTCGGCCGCGCGCCACAGTCTTCGCCGTGACGCCGACGGCCCCTGTTGCAGCGCGGCCCGCGTCACGTCCTCCTGCTTCCCAACCCTCGGGAGAGGCAAGTGACTTCACACCCGCAGGCCCGCACCTCCGCAGGTCTCAGACGGAAACGCCGAGCCACGACGGCCGCGATCGCGACGGTCCTCGCGGTGACCGCGGCCCCCACCGCCACGGCCCGGACCGCCGTCGACCAGGGTGCGCCGGAGTACTACGACAGCGGTCTCGCACCGACGCCCTACATGGGCTGGAACACGTACTACGGGCTGGGCGCGCCCACCGAGAAGGAGGTACGCGCCGTCGCCGACAAGCTGGTCGGCAGCGGTCTGCGCGACAGTGGCTACAACATCGTGTGGCTCGACGGCGGCTGGCAGGCCGACAACCCCCGTGACGCACAGGGGCGGTTGGTCGCCAACCCGGACCGCTTCCCCTCCGGCATCCCGGCGCTCGTGTCCTACCTGCACAATCGCGGTCTGCGGGCGGGCATCTACACCGATGCGGGCGCCTACGACGGCGGCAAGAGCTGCGGCCTGGGAAGCCGCGGCCACTACACCGAGGACGCGCGGCAGTTCGCCGACTGGAAGATCGACGCGATCAAGGTCGACTTCCTGTGCGGGATCGGGGCGAAGCTCGATCCGGGGCCCGCGTTCAAGGAGTTCAGCGACGCGGTCGCCAAGTCCGGCCGCCGGATGCTGCTGAACCTGTGCAACCCGCTCACCGACGACTGGGGCCTGCCGCACACGCCCGAGCAGGACGCGCACAACACGTACGTCTACGCCCCGACGATCGCCGACTCCTGGCGCACCGGTACCGACATCGCCTGGGGCACCCCGAGCCC
Organism: Streptomyces sp. NPDC050564; assembly: GCF_044457265.1. Taxonomy (NCBI): domain Bacteria; kingdom Bacillati; phylum Actinomycetota; class Actinomycetes; order Kitasatosporales; family Streptomycetaceae; genus Streptomyces; species Streptomyces sp. NPDC050564. The sequence continues at coordinate 24,997 of NZ_JBITGS010000036.1, forward strand.
CGGCCAGTGGCCCAACGTGCTGCGCAACATGGACGCCAACGCCTGGCATCCCGAGGCGCAGGGGCCGGGGCGCTACAACGACCCGGACTACCTCATCCCGATGCGGCGCATGACCGACGGGTCGTACGAACTCACGCAGGAGGAGTCCACCACCCAGTTCGTGATGTGGGCCGAGATGGGCTCGCCGCTCATGCTCGGCTCCGACCCGCGCACCCTGTCCGACTCGATGATCGGCACGCTCCGCAACCCCGAGATCATCGCGGTCGACCAGGACCCGCTCGCCGTCCAGGGCGTCCGGGTGGCGACGGACTCGGTCGGCGACGCGTACAGCAAGGTCCTCCAGGGGCACGGCCGGCGCGCGGTCGTCCTGCTCAACCGCTCCGACCAGCCCGCCGAGCGCACGGTGCGGTTCGCCGATGTCGGGCTCGGCGGGCCGGTCCAGGTCCGCGACCTGCGGGCACGCGCCGACCGGGGCAGACATACGGGGTCGTACACCGTGGAAGTTCCCGCGCACGGGACCGCGTTCCTGAAGCTGACCGGGGCGGATGCCCTGCCCGGTACGAATCTGGGCGAGAAGGGCACGGCAAGTCCGGCCGTCGTGCGCGACGGCGACACGCTGACCACCTTCCTGCGGGGCCCGCACGGCTCGCTCGTCCAGCACACCGACGGCGGGACGAGGGACCTCGGCGGTCCCGCACAGGGCGGGATCCTGGGGCAGCCCGCCGCCTACGCCTCGGCGGGCGGCCGGATCGACGTCTTCGTGCGCGGCGCGGACTCCCGGGCGTACCGACGGGTCTTCGCCGACGGGCGCTGGGGTCAATGGGAGAGCCTGGGCGGGCAGTTGACCGACGCGCCGTCCGTGGCCTTCACCGACCTCGCGCACTGGACGCTGTTCGCGCGCGGTGCCGACGGGCGGATCGTGCAGCGCGGGCCGACGTCCGACTGGTCCTCGCTCGGCGCGCCGGGTGATCGCCCCACGTACGGCAGGCCATCCGCCGTCGTCGACGGTCAGGGGCGCGTCCAGGTGGCCGTCCGCACAGCGGCGGACGACGTATGGACGCGGACGCGGGACACGTCGGGGGAGTGGTCGGCATGGAGCTCGCTCGGCGGGACCATCAGCGGCAGTCCGACGCTGGTCGGCGTGGGCGACGGCGTGGTGCTGTACGCGCGAGCCGCCGACTACACGCTCTGGCAACAGCGCTACCAGGACGGTGCCTGGCAGGGCTGGACCAAGCGGCAGGAGTTCCCCAGTGCCGCCTTCGACGGTGCGCTGGGTGCTGCGGCCGGGCCGGAGGGAACGGTCGACGCCGTGTTCCGTGGCGTTGACGGCTACGTGTACCGAACCCAGTTCAAATAAATTAGTAATTATTCTTGACGTGGTCGGAGTGCCACGCGAATCTGGATCCGCCGCGAGCGGGGCCCCGGCCGTCAGGAGGGCCGGCCCCGCCGCGCGGAGCCACAGGGAGTCCTCCATGACGAACCATCAGCCCAGCCGACGCCGGTTCCTCGCCGGAGCGGGTGCCGCAGGGACGGCGGCACTGCTCAGCGGCTGTGTCACCTCCACCTCCTCCGGCAAGAGCTCCTCCAAAGGCGCGGTGACCCTCCAGTCCAACCTGTCCGCCCCGCAGGCCAAGGCCGCGATGCAGGACATCGTCGCCGCCTACGGGAAGAAGGGGTCCGGGCACGCCAGCCTCAACACGGTCGCCGCGGAGACCTTCCGCACCCAGCTGCCGACGTATCTGACCTCCGCCAACCCGCCGGACGTGTACACCTGGTACCCCGGCTCGGTGGCGGACGCCTACGCGAAGAAGAACCTGCTGCTCGACCTCGACGACGTCTGGGCCTCGCCCGACCTGAAGCGATACTCCAAGGCGCTGCACACGCTGTGCACCGCGAGCTCGGGCAAGAAGGTCTTCGTCCCCAACACCTACTACTGGTGGGGCATGTTCTATCGGAAGTCGAACTTCGCCAAGTGGGGTGTGAGCGAGCCGAAGAGCTGGGACGACTTTCTCGACCTGTGCGACAAGCTCAAGAGCAAGGGCGTCGCCCCCATCGGCGTCGGCGCGGGCGGCAACACGCCCTGGGTGGCCTCGGCCTGGTTCGACTACCTCGACATCCGGATCAACGGTGCCGACTACCACCGTCAACTCCTGGCCGGCAAGCACCGGTTCGACGACCCGGAGGTGCGCAAGGTCTTCGACCGCTGGCAGGAGGTGCTGCCCTACTTCGACCCGAACGGCACCGCCGTCGCCTTCCAGGACGCCACGACCTCACTGCTCAACGGCCGTAGCGGCATGATGCTGATCGGCACCTTCTTCGCCGACGCCGCCCCCAAGGACGCCCTCGACGACATCGACTTCTTCCGCTTCCCCGTCATCGATCCGAAGGTCCCGCTCGCCGAGGAAGCGCCCGTCGACGGCTACTTCGCCAGCGCCCGTACCGGCCGCCACGACCAGGTCGCCGACCTGATGCGCTACCTCGCCACGGCCGAGGCCCAGGAGATCTACATCAAGGGATCCTCGGGCACCGTCCTGCCGTGCCACCCCGACGCCAAGGACGCCGGAACCGCCCTGGTGAAGAAGGGCCGCAAGCACATCGAGGAGGCCGTCGAGATCACCCAGTTCTTCAACCGCGACTCCAGCGACGCCCTCCAGCCCACCGCGGACACCGCGCTGACCAAGTTCCTGGCCAAGCCGAAGTCCATCGGCTCCATCCTCACCGACTGGCAGCGCGACGCCGAGAAGATCTGGCAGGCCTGACGTGGCCGTCCTGACCGCCCCCGAACGGAAGACCCCGGCCCCGCCGCGCCCTCGGGGCAAGCGGGTCCGGGGTCCGGGCCGCACCCCCCCGCTGGTGCTCGCCTTCGTCCTCGTCCCGCTGCTCGCCGAGGCACTGTGGGTGTTCTGGCCCGCGCTGCAGGGCTTCTACCTGGCGCTCACCCAGTGGGACGGCGTCTCGGCGCCGAAGTTCATCGGCCTGGACAACTTCCGGGAGATGGCCCACGACGACACCTTCCGCAGCGCGGCCGGCCATACCGTGCTGTGGCTGCTCCTGTTCGGCGGCCTGTCCGCGCTCCTCGGCCTGGCCGCCGCACTGCTGCTCCAGCAGGAACGGCGCGGCGTCGGCTTCTACCGGGCCGCCCTCTTCCTGCCCGTCGTCTTCTCCCTGGTCGCCACCGCCCTCGTCTGGCAGGCGATCTACCAGCCCGACGGGGTCCTCAACCAACTCCTGGAATCGGTGGGCCTCGGCAGCCTGCGCCACGCATGGCTCGCCGACCAGGACACCGCCCTGTACGCCGTGATCGTGCCCGCGCTGTGGCGGCAGATCGGCTACGTCATGGTGCTTTACCTCGCCGGCCTCAAGGGCATCGACCCGGCCCTGTACGAGGCGGCCAAGGTCGACGGCGCAGGAGCGTGGCAGCGCTTCCGCCACGTCACCCTGCCCCAGCTGCGCAGCGTCAACGCCGTCGTCCTGTCCGTCATCGTCATCGACTCGCTGCGCTCCTTCGACGTCGTGTGGTCGCTGACCCGCGGCGGCCCCTACCACTCGTCCGAGTTGCTGAGCACGTACATGTACTCCACCGCCTTCCAGTCCCTGCGGCTCGGCTACGGCTCCGCCCTGGCCGTCGTCATCTTCGTCCTCGCCTTCGGCGTCATCTGCTCCTACCTCGTCCGAGCGTTCCGGGAGGCCGACTGATGTCCGCCACGTCCACGGCACTGCGCCGCAAACGAGCCGCGACCGCGGGATTCCACCTGGGCGCCGGCACCCTGGCCGTCCTGTGGCTGCTGCCCATCGCCCTCGTCCTGGTGACCAGCCTGCGCTCCTTCGACGACATCGCCGCACACGGCTTGGGCAGTTGGCCCCGCTCCTTCACTCTCGGCAACTTCCGCCAGGCCTGGGTCGACGGCGGCCAGCAGCGGGCCCTGATCAACAGCCTGGTCGTCACCGTGCCGTGCGTCCTGGTGACGCTGGCCCTGGCCGCCACGGCCGCGTTCGCTCTCAGCCGCTACGAACTGCCCTTCCGTCGCTTCCTGTTGCTGCTCATGCTCGGCGGCAACCTGCTCCCGCCGCAGATCCTGCTCATACCGGTCTCCAAGCTGAGCGAGCTGATGGGCATCTTCGACACCCTGCCGGCCCTCATCGGCGTGCAGATCGGCTTCGGTGTCGGCTTCTACGTCTTCGTCCTGCACGGCTTCATGCGCGCCATTCCACCCGAGATCCAGCAGGCGGCGGTCGTCGACGGCGCAGGTCCCTGGCAGGTCTTCTGGCGGATCATTCTCCCGCTGACCCGCCCCGCGCTCGCCGCGCTCAGCGCGCTGTCCTTCACCTGGATCTTCAACGACCTGCTCTGGGCGATCACCGTGCTGCGCAGCGACACCAAGATGCCGATCACCGCAGCCCTCATCGGGCTTCAGGGACAGTACGTGTCGATGTGGAACGTGATCGCCGCCGGGTCGGTCATCGCGGCCGCGCCCACCGTGGCCGTGTTCCTGCGGTTCCAGCGGCACTTCGTGGCGGGCCTCAACCTGGGAGCGGTGAAGTGACGTCGTACCGGCGCTGGACCCTGCGTACCGAGAACACCAGCTACACCGTGCGCCTCTCCCCGGACGACCGGTGGGCCGAGCTCGACGCCTGGGGGCCGCTCGGCGCCGAAGACGGCCCGTCGGCCCTGGACTGGTCGAGACGCACCCACTTCATCACCCCCGCGGATGCCGCGCCCGCCGAATATCTCCCCTATGGGCTGCGCCCGTTCACCGGTGCCGACCTCGTGGCGGCACGTCCGGGCGCGGAGCGCGGCGTGTGGTGGGACTTCGACGGCGCGGAGGAAGCAGCGGGGGCCCTGCGGCTCGCCTTCACCGACGACGTCCTGGGTCTGCGCACCGTTCTGTGCTACGCGACCGTGCCGGACACGGACGTCGTCCTGCGCTGGACCGAACTCACCTGCACGGGAGACGAGGAACTGCGCCTGGAGCGGCTCGACTCGGCGGCCGTGAACATCCCCGTCACCGCCGGCGCACGGCTGACGTACCTCACCGGTCAGTGGTCGCAGGAGTTCCAGCGCACCCAACTCCACCTGAACCGGGGCACGTTCACCATGGGCAGCCTTCAGGGCGTGCCCGGACACGCGTACGCGCCGTGGCTCGCCGTGCAGGACGGGGACGCGCCGGCCGCCTACGGAGTCGCCCTGGAATGGCCCGGCAACTGGCACATCACCGCGGAGGCCGAACCCGGCGGTACCGTCCGCGTCCGGGCCGGCCGAGTCCCGCACGAGGGCGCGGTCTTCCTCGCTCCCGGCGAGACCCTCACCACCCCTCGTCTCGCCTGCGCGTTCAGCCCTGATGGGCTGGAGGGACTGGCGCGGGTCTGGCACCGCTACGAGCGCCGTCTGGCGGGTGAGCGGCTGCACCGCCCCCGCAAGGTCCTCTACAACTCCTGGGAGGCCACCGGCTTCGACGTCGACGCGGCGGGCCAGCTGGAGCTGGCCAAGACAGCCGCGGACATCGGGGTCGAACTGTTCGTCGTGGACGACGGCTGGTTCACCGGCCGCGCCGACGACACCGGGGGACTGGGCGACTGGTACCCGGACCCGGCGGCCTTCCACCAGGGCTTCGGCCGGTTCGTCGAGGACGTACGCGCCCTGGGCCTCGACTTCGGCCTGTGGGTCGAGCCGGAAGCCGTCAGCCCGGGCAGCCGCCTGTACGCCGAACATCCCGACTGGGTCTACCGGATCGACGACCGCCCGGCCCGCCTGGTCCGCAACCAGCTGCTGCTGGACCTGGGCCGCACCGACGTCCAGGACTTCGTCATCAGCACGCTCGACCGGCTGCTGACCGCGTACGACATCGGCTACCTGAAGTGGGACATGAACCGGCCGCCCACCGAACGCGGCCGTCCGGGCACGGACCGCGCCGACCGGCTCGACCTGGACGCCCGGCACGTCGCCGGATATCTGCGCGTCCTGGACCACCTGCGCGCCGCCCACCCTGCCGTCACCGTCGAGGGCTGCGCGGGCGGCGGCGGCCGCATCGACCACGCGACCCTCGCGCGGACCGATGTCGTCTGGCCCAGCGACAACACCGCCCCCCTGGACCGACTGTCCATCCAGTACGGCTTCCTGCACGCCCACGCCCCGCACGTCATGAGCTCCTGGGTCACCGACGCCCCCGGAGTCTTCGACCCACGCCCTCGCAGTCTCGCCTTCCGTTTCGTGAGCGCCATGTGCGGCGTGCTCGGCATCGGCGCCGACCTGCGTGCCTGGACGGGAGAACAGCAAGCCGAGGCCGCCCGGTGGATCGCCCGCTACAAGGAGGCGCGTCAGGTCATCCACGAGGGCGAGGCCCGGCTGCTCGGCACCCCCGAGGACTCCACCTGCGGCGTGCAGTACGACGCCCCGGACGCGGGCCGCACGGTCGTCGCCGCGCTCAGCACGGGACGCCTCGACGGCGCTCCGCTCGTGCCCGGCCGTGCCGACCGGCTCCGGCTGCGAGGCCTGGACCCCGATGCCCGCTACCGCGACAACGCCACGGGAACTACGTACAGCGGAGCCCATCTGCTCCACTACGGGGTGCCTTTCACCTGGAGCGCCGGCCACGACGCCGAACTGGTGGTGCTGACACGGCAGTAGAACCCGGTCCGGCATATGTTGCCCAGCACGGCAGACCAGCAGTTCCGTTCCCACAAAGGAGTCGAACCCCACGATGGACCAGTCCGCACGACGGTACGGTGCCCGCTTCACCGGCCGCACGGCCGTGGTCACCGGCGCCGCCTCCGGGATCGGAGCCGCCACGGCCGAACGCCTCGCCCTGGAGGGAGCCGCCGTCGTGCTCGCCGACATCGCCGAGGAGCGCGGCGAAGCCGTGGCCGAGCAGATCACCAAGGAGGGCGGCCTCGCCCGGTTCGTCGCAGCCGACGTCGCCGCGGAGGACGACTGGACACGGATCGTGGCCGCCGCCCACGACTTCGGACCTGTGGACGTCCTCGTCAGCAACGCCTACACCGTCGACGTCACCCCGGCTCACGAGATGTCCCTCGCCTCGTGGCAGCGACAGTTCGCCGTCAACGTGACCGGCAGCTTCCTCGGCTTCCAGGCGGTCGTACCCGATCTGCGGGTCCGCTCGGGGGCGGTGGTACTGACCTCGTCCGTCCACGCCTACAAGGGCATCCCCGGACATCCCGCCTACGCGGCCTCCAAGGGAGCCCTGCTGTCCCTGTGCGGTCAACTCGCCGTCGAATACGGTCCCGAGGTACGCGTCAACGCCGTCGTGCCCGGGCCGATCCTGACCGCCGCCTGGGACAGGGTGCGCCCCGCGGACAGGGAACGCAGCATCGCCGAAACCGCGGCCGCTCGCTTCGGCACCCCCGAGGAGGTGGCCGCGGCCATCGCGTTCCTCGCCGCCGACGAAGCCTCCTACATCACCGGGACGAGTCTCGTCGTGGACGGCGGCTGGAGCGTCGTCAAGGCCTCGGCATGACCACGCTCACCTCCGAAGCAGAAAGGCTGTACGACATGACGCCCTACGCCCGTCGCGGCGTGCACGGTCAGACCGTGGAAGCCCTCGCCCGCCGTATCCTCAGCGGCGAGATCCCCGAGGGCGCCACGCTCGACCTGGTGGCACTGCAGAGCGAGCTGGACGTGAGCCTCACCGCCCTGCGCGAGTCCCTCAAAGTGCTCGCCGCCAAGGGGATGGTCGACGCCCGCCAGAAGCGCGGCACCTTCGTACGGGCCCGGGCCGACTGGAACCTGCTCGACGCCGACGTACTGCGCTGGCAGTTCGAGGGCGGCCGCACCACCGAGGCCGACCGCGCGCTGCTGCACAACCTCGCCGAAGTGCGCGCCATCATCGAACCGGCCGCCGTGCGCCTCGCCGCCGAACGGCGCACCGACGCGGACCTCGCCGCCCTCGACAAGGCCCTGGAGGCGATGGCAGAGCGCGGCACCGACGCGGCACACGCCGTCGAAGCGGACCTCGCCTTCCACCGCGCCCTGCTCGCCGCCACCCACAACGAACTCCTCGAACGCATGGAGATGGTGATCGAGTCGGGCCTGGCCCACCGCGACCGCATCGTGCACAGCCACCCGCACAGCGAGGACCCCGTACCGGCCCACCACGCCGTCCTGGACGCCGTACGGGAGCAGAACCCGCAGGCGGCCGAGGCCGCGATGCGCGCCCTGCTCGACCAGGCCGGCCGCGATCTGGACCGCATCGGCGGCTCCGACGAGACGGAAGGCTCGCGCGCTCAGTGAAGATCACTCGCATCGAAACCTTTCTCGTCCCGCCACGCTGGCTGTTCTGTCGCATCGAGACCGACGACGGCGTGGTCGGCTGGGGTGAACCGGTCGTCGAGGGACGCGCCGAGGTGGTCCGGGCCGCCGTGGACGTCCTGGCCGAATACCTCGTCGGCCAGGACCCGCTGCGCATCCAGGACCACTGGCAAGTACTCACCAAGGGCGGCTTCTATCGCGGCGGCCCCGTCCTGTCCAGTGCCGTCGCCGGTCTCGACCAGGCCCTGTGGGACATCGCGGGAAAGACGTACGGCGCCCCGGTGCACGCCCTGCTGGGCGGCCCCGTGCGCGACCGGGTCCGGGTCTACGCCTGGGTCGGCGGTGATGAACCCGCCGAGCTCACCGAGCAGATATCCGCCCAGGTGGAGGCCGGTTTCACCGCCGTCAAGATGAACGGTGCCGGGGCCACATCGCCGGTGGCCACCGCGGCCGAGACCGCGGCGGTCGTCGCCCGTGTGACAGCCGCCCGCGAGGTCCTCGGCCCGGACCGTGACGTAGCCGTCGACTTCCACGGCCGCTTCACGGCCGCCGGCGCTCGCCGGGTCCTGGCCGAACTCGCCTGTCTGCACCCGCTGTTCGTCGAGGAACCCGTCGTACCCGAACAAGGGCACCTGCTACCCGGCCTTGTCGCGGCGACCGACGTACCGCTCGCCACCGGCGAGCGGCTCTACGGGCGCAGCGAGTTCCTGCCCGTCCTCGCCGCGGGCATCGCCGTCGCCCAGCCGGACCTGTCCCACGCCGGCGGTATCTCCGAAGTGCACCGCATCGCGTCGCTCGCCGAGACCTACGGCGCCCTCCTCGCACCGCACTGCCCCCTCGGCCCGATCGCCCTGGCGGCCAGTCTCCAGATCGCGTTCGCGACACCGAACTTCCTGATCCAGGAGCAGAGCCGAGGCATCCACTACAACAAGGACGCCGACCTGCTCTCCTACGTCGTCGACCCCGAACCGTTCCGGTTCGTGGACGGGCACGCACCTCGCGGCGAGGCACCCGGCCTGGGCGTCACCGTTGACGAGGCGGCCGTACGCGCGGCCGACCGCACCGGTCACGCCTGGCGCAACCCGGTGTGGCGGCATGCCGACGGCTCCTTCACGGAGTGGTGACGGTGCCCCTGGACATCGTCACCGATCCCGCGCACGGCGGTCGGTGGACGTCGCTGCGGGCAGCAGACCGCGAGTGGCTGTGGAGGCGCGAGTCCCCGCAGCGCGAGAGCGTGTCCCCCGGCGATGCCTTCGTGGATGCGGGAGGGCTGGAGGAATGCGTCCCCACCGTGCGGGGTGCGCCCGACCACGGTGAAGCCTGGTCACGGCCCTGGACGCGTGACGAGCACGGCACGGAAACCGTGCGCGGGAGCCGATTCGTTCTGACGCGCGCGATGCGGCCCACGGCCGACGGCGCCGAGGCCGACTACCTCCTGACCGCCGACGCGGGTTTCCGCTTCGTCTGGGCCGCGCACGCGCTGCTCGATCTGTCCGAGCACGCTGCTCTGCACGCCCGCGCGGGAGCGAGCACCCGTCTCTTCCCGGAAGCGGCCCCGCTGCTGGGCCGGGCATGGCCGACGGGCGCCCGCTGGGTGGAGGGAGGCTGGCCCGCCCCCTGCGGACTGAGCCTGGACCGGCTCGGTCCCGACGACGGCACCGCGGTCGGAGCCGTCGTGGACGTATCACGCTGCTGCGTCCACGACCGCGAGGACCGCCTCGCGCTGACTCTCGAAGCCGACGGGCAGCCCATGTCGATCGGCCTGTGGCGCAATCTCGGGGGCTTTCCCGCCGAACGTCCTTATCGCAGTACGGGAGTTGAGCCGATGCTCGGCCGGGTCTTCGACCTCGCCGAGGCGGGCCCCGGTGACGCCGCCTGCGTGCCGGCGTCCGGGGAAGTCCGCTGGCGGCTGACCCTGACCGCGAACTGCCGCTGTCCCTGAACCGGCCTGTGAGACAAGGAGACTCGTCCATGGATCTTCGAGCGGCCCTGGCCGCCCACCGCCTGGTCGCGATCATTCGCGGATCCGACCCCGACGCCGCGCTGCGCACTGTGCTGACCCTGGCCGACGCGGGCATCGAGCTGATCGAGGTTTCGCTGACCGGAAAGGACGCCCTGTCCGTCATCGAGCGGGCGCGACGGGACCTCGGCCCCGACCGGCCCCTCGGCGTCGGCACCGTCCTGACCGCCGCCGATGCCCGTGCTGCCCACCTGGCCGGGGCGGACTTCGCCGTCACCCCCGCACTGGGAGACGGCGCCGAGGCCGCACGCGAACTGGACATGCCCGTCCTGGCCGGCGTCATGACTCCGACCGAGATCCTGAGCGCACGTGCCCTCGGTGCCGCCGCGCTGAAGATCTTCCCCGCTGCCCAGGCCGGCGGCCCCGCCTACCTCAGGGCCCTGCGCGGACCGTTCCCGCGCGAGCCGTTCGTCCCGGTGGGCGGCATCGACGAACGGGCCGCCCGCGCCTATCTGGCCGCCGGAGCAACCGCCGTCGGCGTCGGCTCACCGCTTGTCGGCGACGCCGCCGACGGCGGCAGCCTCACCGGCCTCCGTGCCCGTGCCCGCGCCTTTCGAGCCGCCGTAGAGGAGGTCACGCAGTGATCGAAGCCCTCCGTCCCGACCGACTGGAACTCGGCGAGGGCATCCGCTGGACGGAGCACGGCATGGTGCTCGTGGACATCCTCGCGGGCCGGCTGCTGAGCGCCCCCGACGACCCTGGAGCGCCCTTGAGGGAACTGGCTCAACTGCCGGAACCTCTCGGAGCGGTGGCGCCCGTCGCCGACCGCCCCGGCACCTGGATCGCCGCGGCCGGGACGGGGATCTGCCTGCTCGCCCCCGACGGCTCCACGACGTGGCTGGCGCGCCCCGAGGCGACGGCTCCGCTGCCCATGCGCATGAACGACGCCACCGCCGATCCGTCCGGCCGGTTCTGGGCGGGCAGCATGTCCTACGAGGCCGACGAGGGCGTCGGCGCGCTCTACCGGGTGGACCACGACGGCACGGTGGTCCGCGTCCTCGACGGCATCACTGTGCCGAACGGGCCCGCGTTCACCGCCGACGGCCGCACCATGTACCTGGCCGACAGTGCCCGGGGGATCGTCCGGCGCTTCCCGGTCGACCCGATGACCGCCCACCTCGGCGCACCCGAGACCTATGTCACCGTGGACGAAGGCAGCCCCGACGGCATGGTGGTCGATGTCGAAGGAGCCGTCTGGATCGCCATGTGGGGTACGGGAGAGGTACGCCGGTATCTGCCGGACGGCCGACTCGACCGCACCGTGAAACTGCCGGCGCGTCAACCCGCCGGTGTCTGCCTTCGACACGACGTCCTGCACGTCACCACCGCCCGCGTCGGTCTTGCCGCACCCGGCCCGCACGACGGCGCACTCTTCGCCGTGCCGGTCGACGTACCGGGGACACCGGCGCCCGCCTGCCGACTCGACACCGCTGGGCGGCTGCGGCCGACGGTCGCGGCGGAGCCGGCATGAACACCCCCTGGCTTCCCCGCACCGACCCGGTTGTGTGCATCGGCGAGACGATGGCAGCCCTGGCCCCCGACCCGCCCCGGCCGTTGCTGGACGCCGAGGCGCTGCACCTGTCGGTTGCCGGAGCCGAGTCGAACGTCGCCATGTACCTGGCGGATCACGGCATCCCCGTGGCCTGGGTCTCGGCCGTTGGGGACGACGCACTGGGACTGCGTGTCCGGGCTGCCGTCGCGGCCGCCGGAGTCGACGTCTCGCACGTGCGCACCGACCCCCACCGTCCCACGGGCCTTCTCGTCAAGAACCCGCTGTCCACCGGCACCCGTGTCCACTACTACCGCAGCGACTCGGCGGCCTCCGCCCTCGGTCCCGAACTCCTGGAACAGGACGTGGTGCGCACGGCCTCCGTACTCCACTTCACCGGCATCACACCGGCACTGTCCTCCTCCTGTCGGCGCCTGGTGACGCGTGCTCTCGCCGTTCCCGCCGGTGAGCGACCCCATGCGGTCAGCTTCGACGTCAATCACCGCGCCGCGTTGTGGCCGGACGGCGCGGCTCCCGCCCTTCTGCGTGAGCTGGCAGACCGGGCGGACATCGTCTTCGTGGGGCTCGACGAGGCGCAGGACCTGTGGGGCGCCAAACTGACGGCCACGGGCATCCGCGCGCTGCTCCCGCATCCGCGGATCCTGGTCGTCAAGGACGGGGCTCGCGCCGCGTCCGCGCTCACCGCGGACGGCATCCGGACGGTGCCGGCCCTGCGGACGACGGTCGTGGAGCCGGTCGGCGCCGGTGACGCCTTCGCGGCCGGCTTCCTCACGGGCCTGGTACGAGGAGTGACCATGACGCGAGCCCTCCGCCTCGGTCACGTCACGGCCGTGTCCGCGCTCAAAGTGACGGGAGATCACGGCGCCTTGCCCGGCACGGAAGAGATGGAACGGCTCCTCCGTATCCCGGCGCCGGAGTGGGAAGCGTTGGATGCCGACCGTCTCTGAGGGAGTTTCCGAGAAGGGGAGACCACGATCAGGCGCCTCGCCGGGAGGCGGAGGTCTGCATTCCCCACACGGCGCCCATGGGATGGCCAGAGCTGAGCGGTTGATCTCCCCACCCGCCGCGTTCCGCCCTGGACACTCTCGCCATGGACGCGCCGTCTAGGGTGCGGACATGATCTCGCAAAACTACCTCTCCGAACTGTTCTCGCTGGACGGCCGGGTCGCCGTGGTGACGGGCGGCAGTTCCGGCATCGGCCGGGCGATTGCCGGGGCTCTGGCGCGAGCGGGGGCGAGCGTGGTGATCGTGGCGCGCAAGGAGTCGGAACTGGCCGCCACGGTCGACGAGTTGGCGGCGGACGGCTGCCGGGCCGCCTGGGTGAGCGCCGACCTGAGCACCCGCGACGGGGTGCGCGCGGCGGCGGAGCAGGCAGCCGCGGTGTTCGGCGAGCCCGACATCCTCGTCAACAGCGCCGGGATCAACCTGCGGCCGCCGATGGACGAGCTGGGCGAGGAGACGTGGGACGCGACGATGGCGGTGAACCTGGAGGCGCCCTACTTGTTGGGCCGGCGGTTCGGGCCCGGCATGGCCGAGCGGGGCTTCGGGCGGATCATCCACATCACCTCCCAGCAGGCGCACCGGGCGTTCGTCCAGAGCGGCGTCTACGGGGTCTCCAAGGGGGCGCTGGAGTCGCTGGCCCGTTCGCAGGCCGAGGCGTGGTCGCCCCACGGCGTCACCTGCAACACGCTGGTGCCCGGCTTCGTCATGACACCGCTCAACGCGCGGTTGTCCTCCGACCCGGAGAAGGTGGCGGCGCTGGCCGCGCGCACGATGGTCGGGCGCAACGGCCTGGCCGAGGACTTCGCCGGAGCGGCGGTATTCCTGGCCGGCCGCGCCTCCGGCTACGTCACCGGGCAGTCGATCTTCGTCGACGGCGGGTTCTCCGTCCACTGAGCCCGACACCGCCTGAGAACCAACCAGCTGCGGATCACCAGCAGAGCCGGGAAATCTCGGGGTTCTGTCCGCGGTTTCGTGGATGCGCCGCCCGACCGCACCGACAGAGTCACGCAACTGCGGACAGAGCAAAACGCTGTCGGAGTTCCGTGAACCTCATGTCCGGTTGAGGATCCGGATGCGGAGGAGTCGGAAGGATTCACGGCCGTATAGGGCCCACTTGAGGGTTTTCACGCGGTTGACGTGGCCTTCCACCATTCCCGGAACTCCACTTGTGGGTGAGGTCGGCGGTGACGGCATCACGGTCCCAGAGGATCGAGCTCACCGCGCACGGCTCACACCGCGGTGGTTGTAGTCAGGTCCGGGGTGCGGGTGCTGTGCCCTCACTTGGCATAGTTGACCTCGCCAAGGCGGCAAGGAAGGAAGGGTCATGGACGAGGAACCGGAGCGCCACCGGGTCGAGTTCGCGAGTGGTACTGCCGCCTCGGTGGAGAAGCGGCGCTCCTTCCGCGACCACGAGCGCAACGATATAGAACCCGACCTGCCCGGCTGGCCCCCTGGACAGACCTTCGCGGTGCGGGGGTTCTTCGGCAAGCTCGGCCGACACGTCCATACTCTCGTCACCGGGCTGCTGATGTTGCCGCTGTACATCATCGCCAGCGCCCTCGGCAGTCCCGCGTCGCCCGACAAGCGGGGGAAGCTGGAGGAGCGCGAGAACGAAGTCGACGACTTCCCCGTCATGTGGGCGGGCGTGGGCGAGACGGCTCGTACGCTGCCTTGGCAGCTCGACCCCTCCAGGCGGTCCTGGCGCATGGTGACCGAGATCGAACTGGACGAGTCTGATGGCCTCGTGCGCATCACGTCGTACGAGGACACGGCGCGGGGCAGTCGGTTCCTCGCATGGGGCGGTGGCGAGAAGGTTCCGGGATCCGAGGCCGTCCTCTGGTCGCTGCCTCGGAAGGAAATCGTCGGCGCGGAGATCAAGCGATTCAGCATGGCCGAGTCCGACTTCAAGATCTCCTTCCGGGACGGGTCGTGGGCCCGGCTGACGACGACTTCGTCGGACGGTGCGCGGAGGATCGCGGCTCTCCTTTGTTGAAGAGCGTTTTTCCGGCCAGTCGTGTTTGGTTCCAGGCTTGGGTGTCGCGCCAGTTCGGGGCGGATTCACGGGTGAATCTGCGGCTTATGAGGTCGATCGCCGCGACGTGGATCATGGCTTCGGAGCGAGCTGGCTTACTGGCCGCTTCCCCCACCGATTCCAGCCGTGGGGGAAACGGCCAGTAATTGGTCAGCTCGGGAAGTAGACCTGGCAGCCTGTAGTGGGGACGGCGTATTCGTCCTCGAGACAGACCCGGACGTACGCAGCGCCGCCGACGACATTCGCGGGAATCGAGAACGGGGGGATCGAATCCGCTGTGTTGCAGTGAGTACTGGTGCTCCTGGCGGCGAGCGGGTTGTCAGAGGCATCGTACGTGCTGAACCACGCCCTTCGGCAGCCTTTGGCGATCAGCACTCCCTGGAAGCCGACCGCCCGATTGGACCAGGTCAAGGTGCCGTAGACGTAGCTGCCGCTCTGGTCCTCAATGTCCACCGTGGCGGTCCGGGCGGCGGCCGTGGTCGGCGCTGCCGGCGTCGCCGGAGCCGCCGCGACGGCCGGTGCCGTCAGCGCCGCGGACAGGGCCAGGCCCGCCGCGGCGGCAAGGTTGAGCGCAGATCGGCGTAACGCCATGTGGATCTCCTTCGCTGCGAGTTCGCGGAATGCGGCTTGGAGGCTACCCGCCGCCCTTGCACTTTGTCGGAAGAATGCAGACGCCTTTACGCTGAATGAAGCCACACGTGCCGCGAGGCGCTATGGGCGGGCGAGCGCCGAGGCCAGCGCTTTGAGCTGTTCGGACACCGGTCCGAGGGTGATCAGACCGCTTCCGGCTCCGGCGAGTTCGGCGGAAGCCGGCTCCAGTTGGGTGTACGCACGCCGCATCACCGTGTGGTCGCCCACACTGATCGCTGCCTGCGCGAGAAGACACCAGAGTGCCTCGAACATCAGATCGCGCGGCGGGGAAGCGATGTCCCGCAGCGCCTGGCGGGCATCGTCGTCGTTCCCTTGGGAAACGAGCAGAAGGGGGCGCACCCAGGGTTCGTAGGGACCCCAATCGGTCTGCCCGTCCATCTCGCCGATGAGTGCCGGCTTGCCGTGGCGGACGTAGAGACTCAGCCGGGCCAGCGGCAGCAGACCGCGTTGCAGCCCCGGCATACCGGCCCCGTCCAAGCGGCCTGCGGCCTCTTCGTACGCGGATTCGGCCGCCCGCAGAGGCTGCGTCATGGCGGCGCGCAATGCTTGGTACCACGTGGTGAAGACGGACACGAGCGGTAGTTCGTGTCGTTCGGACAGCGCGTTCGCAGCCGCCGCGTGCCGGCCGGCTCCGGAGAAGTCGGCGAGGGCACATCGTGCCTGAAGGCGAATGAGGTGGCCCAGTACCTCGTACGTGACGAGGTTGTCGCGCGCGGACAGGGACACCACTTCGGCGCCGATCGCGTCGCGACGGGCAGCCAGACCGGCCCGGTGGAACGTCTGCATGAAGACGCCGTTCAAGGCGAAGGCCAGCAGCGACGGGTTGTCGAGGCGCCGTGCGATCTGCTCGGCCTGCCGGGCGGCCTGGAAGGCGCGTGCACCTGCTCCCGCAGTCGCGGGTTCGGTGGGGAGTGTTCCGCGGGACTCCACGGCGATGGTGGCGAGCAGCCGTCCATGTGCCGCGCCTTGGTTCGTGGCGGGCAGCCGTCCATGTGTCCCGCCTTGGTTCGTGGCGGGCAGGAGCTGCAAGGTCCGTTCCGCTGCCCCCACCAACCACGCGGCCTGCACCGGGTCGTCCGACCGGGTCCAGATCGCGGGCACGTCGTAGATGCCGATCACGCGTGCCGTGAGTTCGGGGTCGCCCAGCTGCTCCGCCGCGGCCACGGCCGCAACCCGGTGGCGTCGGGCGGCCTCCAGCCCGCCCCCTCCCGTCACCGCCAGGTCGCGCATCAGGCCGGCGGTGGACTCGAGCCGGGTCCGGGCACGGGAGGCGACGGCGCTCTCGTAGGCTGCTGCCGCCTGAGCCCAGACCTGGTCCGCCGTACCGCCGGGCCCCGGGTCCAGGTGATCGGCTTGCTGCAGTACGTCCGCTTCCAGCCGGCGCAGCCTCGGGCCGGGATCCACGCCCAGGTGGTCTCTGAGCATCTGCCGCGCGCGACGGAGCACGGACAGCGCGTCCGCCTGCCGTCCGGAGCGATACAGGGCAAGTGCGAGAAGCTGCCAGGCTTCTTCACGCCATGGATGTTCCGCAACATGCGCATCGAGATCCGGTACGGCCTCGGCGGCCGCGCCCAGGGCGATCCGGGCTTCGGCACGGCGCTCGACGGCATGGAGGCGGAGTTCGGTCAGGCGGGAGCGTTCCACGCGGGCCCACGGCTCGTCCGCGAAATCGGCGTAGGCGGGCCCCCGCCACGATCCCAACGCGTCGGTGAGCCGGGACACGAGGTCAGCGGGACGAAGACCGGCCCCGGAACCCACGGCCTTCTCGAACCGCCAGGCATCGACATCGTCGTGCGCTGCCCGTAGCGCGTAGCCGGGGCCTTCGGTGACCAGCAGCCGCGCCGGGGCCCGAGGCGGCCGGTCGGGTTCGAGGGAGCGGCGCAGGCCGGCGACGAAGGTCCGGATCGTGCCGACCGCGTCCGCGGGCGGTTCCTCCCACAGATCCTCCACCAGCCGCGAGACCGGTACGACCTGTCGGCGGGCGACGATGAGACGGGCCAGCACCGCGCGGTGCATGGGGCCCTTGAGCGGGACGGTTTCTCCGGTCTCGTCCCAGGCCAGGACGGGCCCCAGGACCCCGAAGTCCACGCTCATGCCGGCGTCCGTCCTTCTCTGCTGCTCCCGCTCCCGGCCCAACGTACAGCGTGTCCGGCGTTCATCGGCTGCTCATTGAGGCCCCGCACGCTGGACACATCGGGTGACCGGGACACGTCGCGGACAGCCGGATGACCAAGCCCCACGGGAACGAAGAGAGCCCAGCCATGGAACCCACCCTCACCGGTTTCGGCCATCAGCGCGTAGCGGTGGCCGACGATGTCTCCCTCAGCGTCGCCGTGGGCGGGTCCGGCACGCCGGTCGTGCTTCTCCACGGCTTCCCCGAGACCCATCTGATGTGGCGGCACGTCGCCAGGGACCTCGCTGCCGACCACACCGTCATCTGCCCCGACCTGCGCGGCTATGGGGACAGTGACAAGCCCGTGGAAGGCGGGCCGGACACCTACTCCAAGCGGACCATGGCCCGCGACATCGTCACCCTGGCGAGGAAGCTGGGACACGACCGCTTCGCCCTGGCCGGTCACGACCGCGGAGCCCTGGTGGCCCTCCGGGCGGGGTTGGACCACCCCGATGTGATCACCCACCTGGCGTGTCTCGACGTGCTGCCGACGGTCGACATGTGGGAAGCGCTGCACGGCAGGAGTGCGGCCGTCGGCTTCCACCTGTACCTCATGGCCCAGCCGGCCGGGCTGCCCGAGCGCATGATCGCCGCCGACCCAGACGCCTTCTTCGGTCATTTCCTCGATCTGTGGGCCAACGACCCCGAAGCCATTCCGAGCGACATCCGCGCCGCTTACCTCCGGGCCTGCCGCAACGCGGTGCCCTCGATCGTCGCCGACTACCGCGCATCCGCCGGTATCGACGTCGAACACGACCAGGACGACCGCGCGGCCGGCAACAAGCTGACCATGCCGGTGACCGTCCTCCAGCAGGACTGGGGCGCCGCGCTCGGTTATGAAGCCGCCGCCCTGTGGGGCGCGTGGGCGCGCGACCTGCGGCACTCCACCGTCTCGTGCGGCCACTTCATGGCCGAGGAGGCTCCCACCGACATCGCCGAAGCACTCAGGGACCTGCTGGCACGATAGCGGCGAGGATGCCCGGCTCCTGACGGGCTTCAGGCAGACGTGGGAACCGAGGAGTCATGGCGGACGAGAACGAACTGGCCGAGGCCCAGCGTGTGCACTGGCAGGACACGTACACCGCGCATCCGGGGATGTACGGCGAGCAGCCGTCCGCGCCCGCGGTCCACGCCTGCGCAGTGTTTCGTGCGGCAGGGGCGAGGGACGTACTGGAACTCGGAGCCGGCCACGGCCGCGACGCCCTCTACTTCGCGCGCGAAGGCTTTACCGTGCGGGCCACCGACTTCAGCGCCACCGGCCTCGACCAGCTCCGGGCGAGCGCCAAGGCCCAGGACGTCACAGGGCGAGTCACCACCGTCCTGCATGACGTCCGCGACCCGCTGCCTCTTCCGGACGCCTCGGTGGACGCGGTCTTCGCGCACATGCTGCTGTGCATGGCGCTGTCGACCGCGGAGATCCGCGCTCTCGTCGGCGAGGTCCGCCGCGTCCTGCGACCGGGCGGCGTGTTCGTCTACACCGTGCGGCACACTGGTGACGCCCACTACGGCGCCGGCACCGCTCACGGCGATGACATCTACGAGCATGGAGGTTTCGCCGTGCACTACTTCTCCCGCGACCTGGTCGACGCACTCGCCGACGGCTGGACTCTGGAAGATGTCTTCCCCTTCGAGGAAGGCGACCTGCCCCGTCGCCTGTGGCGTATCACCCAGACGGTGCACCGTTGATCACCCAAGGGCGGGCAACTCTCGTCCCCACAAGGGCCGACGGAACAGTGGGCGCCCCGCTCGCCCGCCGTGCCGCCTGATCCGCCGCTGTCGGCCACACGGCGGGCGAGCGAAGTCGTCGTCCCGGTCGTCGACGAACTCGCCGCGGTCTGTCACCCGCGCGCGGTCGGCCCCAGCATCTACGACATCCACTCACCGCGCATCCCCGGCGCCACCGAGGCAACTAACTTGTCGCACAGGGGACTTGAGGTAATCCCGAGCGAACGACTCCGGGTCAACCTCGACTGCGGCCTGAAGACCCGCGGCCGGCCCGAGGCCCGCGCCTCCCTGGAGAACCTCGTCATCGCCGCCCGCCAGGTCCGCTCCACCCCGAGGGCTCGGAGAGAATTTACCTGCGGGCTCTGGGACTTGACCTCCCAGGTCAACGCGCTGCCCGCCCGCATGTTGTTCTCCTGCGGGCCCCGACCGGCACCGAGTCCTGACATGCGAGGGGCCGCCGCGCGGGAACGCACGCACGGCGGTCCCTCGCCCCAGCGCCAGGGAGAACCCACGATGAGCAGGGAACACGCGTTGAGGTCGACGTGGCCACACCACCCGTTACCCCGCTGCGGTCAACGGCCGCCCGCAGCGCAGATTCCACCGCCCCGACCGGCCGCTGAGCTCCGTCGCACTCAGCGGGGCCACGTCGAGCCGCCAGAAGGTCTGCGCCGGGATCGCGAGAGCGTGCACAAGGGCCGCCCGCACGACGGCGGGCTCGGCGACGGCGAGGATCCGCCCGCCGTGTCCGGACCACGACTCCAGCCAGTTCCCCACGCGGTCCACCAGATCCAGCACCGACTCACCGCCGTGCGGCGCCCCGGCCGGATCGTGCAGCCATTCGGCCATTTCCTCCGGGGTCTCCTGGGCGACGTCGTCCAGCGATCGGCCCCGCCAACGACCCACATCGAGATCCCGCAACTCCCGTACCACAGCGGCATCCAGGCCGAGGGCTTCGGCGGTACCGCGGCACCGCTCCGACGGGGCGGTGCACATCACTTCTTGCGGCGGCAGAGCACCCGCGGCCGCACGGGCCCGCTGCGCGGCCGACTCGTCCAGCGGCGCGTCGTCGAACCGGACCTGTCGCAGGGCCGCGTTGACCGCCGGTGACAGCATGGTGATACGCGCCACCAACTTTCCTTTCATCTGTACCGATTCGCCCACGTAGGGGCGCACATTCCGCCACGTGCGCCGTAGCGGCCGTGGCCGCCGCGCGCTACGGTCTCATGGACATCGACGGCGTATGGAAGTCCGGTGAGAACCCGGCACGGTCGCGCCACTGTATGTCCGGCACAGGACCCGCACTTCGGGGCCACCGCCGGGCGAGTCAGACCCAGGCCGTCGGAAGTGCACCAATGACCGGGACGCGTTGTTCCCAGGAGGTTCTCCATGGCCCAGTCCGCCATTCCCGCGCCGAGCGCACCCCAGGTGTCGGAGATCACCCCCATCTCCCTCAAGGCGATCGCGCCGTGGGCCGCCTTCATCGGCATCCTCGCGCTGATCCTCCTGTACTTCGTCGGTGCCGAGCAGGGCGCCACCGCCCTGATCTCCGGCGAGAACGTGCACGAGTGGGTGCACGACGGCCGCCACCTGCTCGGCTTCCCCTGCCACTGACACAGCTGACACCGCTCACAGTCTCGGCCTCGTCCCCGGGGGAATCGAAGAAAAATCATGAACTCCATATCGGTAAGGGCGCTACTCGTCCGCGGCATGCTCGCCGGCCTCGCGGCCGGCGTGCTGGCGCTGATCGTCGCCTACCTGCTCGGCGAGCCCCGCGTGGACTCCGCCATCGCCTACGAGGACGGCCACAGCCATGAGCACGGCGTCGAACTCGTCAGCCGCACCATGCAGTCGACCGCCGGTCTGGCCACCGGTGTCCTGATCTACGGCGTCGCCATCGGCGGCATCGCGGGCCTGGCCGTCTGCGTCGCCCTGGGCCGCATCGGCCGCTTCGGTCCGCGCGCCACAGCGGCCCTGGTCTCCCTGGGCGCGCTGATCGCCGTATACGTCGTGCCGTTCCTGAAGTACCCGGCCAACCCGCCGTCGGTGGGAGACCCCGACACCATCGGCAAGCGCACCACGCTGTACTTCCTGATGGTCGCGCTGAGCGTGCTCCTCGCCGTCGCGGCGACGATCCTCGGCAAGCGCCTGGCCCCGCGCCTGGGCAACTGGTACGCCACGGTGGCCGCGGCGGCGGCCTTCGTCGCGGCCGTCGGTCTCGCCTACGCGTTCCTGCCGGCGATCAACGAAGTGCCCAAGGACTTTTCGGCGACCCTGCTGTGGCAGTTCCGCCTGGCGGCCCTGGCCATCCAGGCCACGCTGTGGGTGTCCTTCGGCCTGGTCTTCGGCCACCTCGCCGAACGTCTCCTGTCACCTCGTCCGGTGGCAGCCACCACCGGCACGACGACCGGCGCCGCAACCGCGGCGCACTGACCCACACGTTCAACTCCGTTGCGCCGTCCGGCCTGCCTTCCGGCATGCCGGACGGCGCAACGGCTTTGGGCGCGCGGGACGTGAAGGCCGCGGTGAGGCTCCTGCGTGTGAGAGTCCTTGACTCCAGAGTTGTTGCGCAGCTTGCCGCCCGCCAGTAGGTCACCCAATCGTGGGCGAGCCGCGCCATGTTCTTCTTCCGCCGTCCACGTCGCACGCCATGTAGGGCGGCAGCGGGCTGCCGTCCTCACCAGGCCTGGACGCCGGTGCTGCTTGCCGCAGGAGTAGAACCGTCCCGGCCGTTCCGGACGTCCTCGGTTTCACCGGAATCATCAACGGCCCCTATTCTCAACGACGTTGCATTGATGACCATGCGGAACGAGTTCGGGGGACCCATACCACCATGAGCGGTACGAACGGGGACGGGCGCAGCGAGCGGGAGGACTACGTCGACGGGGGCATCAAGCCGCTCACCGCCTTCGACCCGGCACGCATCGGGCCGTATCTGCTGCTTGGCCGGCTCGGTGCCGGCGGCATGGGGCGGGTGTTCCTCGCGCGGTCGGACAGCGGGCGCACCGTCGCCGTGAAGGTGGTGCACGAGGAGCATGTGTCCGACGAGCGGTTCAGGGCGCGGTTCCGGCGGGAGATCGAGGCGGCGGGGCGGGTCGCCGAGCGGTACACCGCGCCCGTCCTCGACGCCGGGCCCGACGAAGAGCCCCCGTGGGTGGTGACCGGGTATGTGCCGGGTCTCTCGCTGGAGCAAGTCGTGCGGAGGCACGGGCCGTTGCCCACCGCTTCGCTGCACACCCTCGCCGACGGGCTGCTGCGCGCCCTGAAGGACATCCATGACGCGGGGATCGTGCACCGCGACCTGAAGCCCTCGAACGTCATGCTGACCGTGGACGGGACCAAGGTCATCGACTTCGGGATCGCGCGGGCCCTCGAGACCTCCGTCGAGTCGCTGCTGACCAGCACGGGGATGGTCGTCGGGTCGCCCGGTTTCATGTCGCCGGAGCAGATTCGCGGGCAGAGCGCCGGGCCCAAGAGCGATGTGTTCACCGTCGGGTGCGTGCTCACGTACGCGGCGACGGGGCGGCTGCCCTTCGGGCACGGGGCCAGTAACCAGCACGCCGTCATGTACCGGATCGTGCAGGAAGAGCCGGATCTGGAGGGGGTCGAGGATCCCGCTCTCCGGTCGCTCATCGCGCGGTCTCTGACCAAGGACGCCGAGCAACGGCCGGGTGTGGACGGGCTGTTGGCGGATCTCGAGCAGGTCGGGCCGGAGACCGCCGGGCGGGCGTGGCTGCCCGCCGAGGTGGTCACGCACCTCGCACAGCAGGCCGCCCGGCTGCTCGACGCCGAGGTGCAGCCACTGCGCGAGAAGCCCGCGGACCGGGCGACCGTCGGCCTGCGCCCGCAGGCCGAGCCGCCCGTTGTCGTCCAGGCGGGCAACAGCTCCGAGCGGGAGGAGCAGCGTGCTCGGCGCCCCCGTCGGCGCCGGACGATCATCGCGCTGCCCGTTGTCGTCGTTCTCACCGTCGGCGGAGGCACATTGGCCGTACTCCAGCCCTGGAGCGGCGGCGGCGACGGAGCGCACGCCGAGTCGCCCGACAGCAGCGTGAGCGCCACCCCCGACGGCAGCACCTCGCCGAGCAGGCCGAGCGGCTCACCTTCCAAGGGAGGGAAGGGCAAGGACAGCGGGAAGGTCAAGGAAAGGCCCAAGGAGCAGGGTGACGGCGGGAGTTCGGAAACGCCCGGAGGGACTTCAGCCGCCTCCGGCGACTCGCCCTCCGGCTCCTCGGACTCGGACGCAGGGGGCTCAACCGCCTCCTCGGGCACGGACGGCACCGGTTCGACCGGTTCCGGCGGCTCGTCCACCGGCTCCGCGCCGCCCGCCATGAAGAGCTACAGGGTCGAGTACACGAACTCCTGCGTCGGCGCGTGCTCCATGCCGCTCAAGGTGAGCTGGTCGGCGGTGTCCCGAGCGACCCGCTACGACATCCACTACACCAACAAGGGCAGCAATTTTACCGAGAAGAACGTCGACACCGTCTACTCCACGGGCAACACCAGTTACACGATCCAGGGCCCGTACTCCGGTGACGAGATCTGCGTCGCGGTGCGCGCGGCCAACAAATACGGTGCCTCCGCCTGGGCGGAGACCTGGTGCGGGACGGTTCCCTACTGAAGCGTGCTGCAGAAGGCCGTGATCAGACAGCCTGAGGTGGGCTGTTGGCGTGCTGGTGCGGCAAGGGCGAGGTTGTGCATGCGGGCGACGGCTTGGACGGCGTGGGGGAGACCCTCTCCGCGCTGCCGGCAGTCGCGGAGGATCCTGTAGTGCTTCATGCGGGCGAAGGCGTGTTCCACGCGGGCCCGCACCCGGCGATGCTCCGGACCCGTCCGCGGGCGGTGGGACGTCGGCGCGCCGAGTTTCGTAACACGCCCAATTCACCGGTCATCTGATCGATGCCCTGGACCGCCGCACGCGCCACTGTCGAAGCATGACTGATACCCCCCACCCCCTGTCCGCGGAACCGGAGCGCGCCCCTGAGCCCGCCGACGGTCCGGCCCGCGCAACCCGCAGATCCGTCATCGCCGCCCTCGGCGGGGCGACCCTCGGAGTGGCCGCCCTCGGGCTGACGGGCTCCGCGGCCGCAGAGCCGACCGCTGCCACGGACCGGAACGCCGCAGCCCAGTTACCCGCCCAGCCGGCCGCCGCCTGCGTCCTCACGCCCGAACAGACCGAGGGGCCCTACTACCTGGACCTGGAAACGGTCCGCAAGAACATCACCGAGGGCAAGGCCGGCGTCCCGCTCACCCTCCGCGTCACGGTGATCGACACCGCAACCTGCGCCCCGCTGCCCAACACAGCGGTCGACATCTGGCACTGTGACGCGCTGGGGATCTACTCGGGCTACGTGGCCGGCGGCTCCACCCCGGATACGACCTTCCTGCGCGGCGTCCAACTGACCGACTCCGCCGGTGTCGCGGAATTCACCACGGTCTACCCGGGCTGGTACGTCGGCCGTGCCCTGCACATCCACGTGAAGACACATGTCGGCGGGACCGTTTCCGGCGGGGTGTACCGGGGAGGTCACGTGGCCCACACCGGCCAGCTCTACTTCCCGGAGACGTACAACACCAGGGTCGCCGCTCTGGCCCCCTACAGGAACAACACGGCCACCCGCACGCTCAACGCGAGGGACGGCATCTACCGCAACGGCGGATCCTCGACCCTGCTGACCATCACACCGGTGGGCAGCGACCTCAGCAAGGGAGTGACCGGCACCGTCGTACTCGGTATAGCTCCCGCCGCCACGCCCTGACCCGGTCCCACCAGCGATGGTCGGAGTGCAGGACTGCCCTGCACTCCGCTTCGGGGCGCCACCGTCAGTGTTTCGTCCGTGGAATGTGCGGCCAGGAATCGAGGATGAGCCGGAGGCAGACGTGTGAGGTGTGCGGCGCAGCGCTGACCCCGAGACCGCACGGCGGTCGCCCGGCTCGCTACTGCTCCAACGCGTGCAGACAACGGGCGCTCAGGCAACGGGCGGCGCGCGGGGATTCCCGTCGGGCCCTGACGGCCGCGTCACCTGCATCACCTGCCGCGTCGGCCGCTGTCTCCTCGATCGCCCAGGCGCGCGATCTGCCACGGGCGCTCGACTCCTTTGTCGGCCGACGGCAGGAACTGTCGCGCTTGCGCAGCCTGCCGAGGACCTCGCGGTTGGTCACGCTGACCGGTGCCGGCGGCGTCGGAAAGACGCGCCTGGCGCTGGAGTTCGCCAAGGGCCTGCCCGGCCGTGACGGACGTGTCGACCTGGTCGAACTCGACTCACTGCAGGACGGCGCTCTGCTGGCGCAGTCCGTGGCCGCCGCGCTCGCCGTGGGCGAAGGGGCGGGACCATCCGGCCTCGACGTTCTGGCCCGCGCGATCGGCGACGCTTCCCGGCTGTTGATCCTGGACAATTGCGAGCATCTGGCCGAGCCGTGCGCCCGACTGACCGCGGCGCTCCTCGGCCGCTGCCCTCGGCTACGGATCCTGGCCACCAGCCGGGAGGCCCTGCGGGTACCCGGCGAGATCGTGTTCAGGGTCGGCGAGCTGTCCCTGCCACCGGCCGACGCCGGGGAGGACCCGATAGCCCTGCTGCGATCGGATGCCGTCCGGCTGTTCGTCGAACGTGCCTCGAGTTGCGCACCCGGATTCACGCTCCGCCGCGACAATGGCCGGGCCGTTGCCGAGATCTGCCGCCGACTGGACGGTCTGACTCTCGCCGTCGAGCTGGCGGCTCGCCGGGTCGGCACCCTTCCCCTGTATGACATCCTGGCCGGACTGGACGACCAGCTGTCTCTGCTGACCGACGGAAGCAGAACCGGGCCGCCGCGCCACAGCGGACTGGTCGCCGCGATCGACTGGAGCCATCGGCTGCTAGAACCGGCGGAGCAGGCCGTCTTCCGGCGACTCGCGGTCCTCGTCGGCGGCTTCGACACCGCTGCGGCGCAGGCGGTCTGCGCAGGTGACGGCATCGCACCGCGGCAGATACTCCGTGTCCTGTGCGCCCTTGAGGCCAAGTCCCTCATCGCACGTGTGCCAGGAGACGCGCAGCCCGCGCGATTCAGACAGTTGGGCGCCATCCGTGTCTACGCGTTGGAGCGCCTGCACGCGTCCGGCGAGCTGCACACCACTTGGGAACGGGCCACCGAGTGGCTGATCGATCTGGCGGAGCGGGTGGGCGACGAGGTGTTCGCCGACCAGGCCGGCGGCCCGCTTGCCGTCGAACGGGACAATCTCGCGGCGGCCCTGGCGTGGACGACCGGCCGCGACAGCTGCTCGCACGTGCGGCTGGCGCTGGAACTGGCTCGGGTGCACTTCCAGCAGGAGCAGCCGTCGGCCGCCCGTACGCTGCTGAGCGGACTTCTGCAGGAGGCCGACGGCCGGGCGCTCGGCGGTGCGGTGCCGGCGCTCGCCGCTCGCGTGGCCTGCCAGCAGGCCGACCTGGCACAGGCACTGCGCCTCGGCGAGCAGGCGGTGGACCTGGAGCGCACCCGCAACCACCCTGCCGGCCTCGCCAACGCACTGGACGCGCGGGCCGCGGCACGGCTGTGCCGCGGCGAATTCGCCGCGGCCGTCGAGGATCTGCGCGCCTGCCTGGACCTCGTCGCCGCGCTCGGCAAACCGCAGGACACGGCCTGGTGCACCCATCACCTGGCGTGGGCGCTGCTCCAAGCCGGCCGGGAACTCGAGGCCGACGCGCTCATGTCCCGCTGCCTGCCGGTGCTCAGGGAGCACGCGCCGTGGAGCCGGGCCGCGGCCGCTCTGCACACCGCGGGCGCCGTGCGGCTGGCTCTGGGCCGGCTGGACAGCGCCGAGGCGCTGTTCGCGGAAGTCCTGCGGATCGTCCCCGAAGCAAGTTTCCACGCTCTGTACCCCATTGAGGGCCTGGCCCTCGTGGCCGCCGAGAGCGGCGACCTGCAGCGAGCCCTACGGCTGTACGAGGCGAGTGCGCAGGCACGCCGCAGGCTGGACACCGAGCCCGAGGCTCCATGGCGCCGCCAGGTGGAACAGACGGCGACTCGTGCGAGGACACGGCTGTCGGCGGCCGCGCGGGACGCGGCCGTCAGCGGCGGCCACCGGCTGCTCGGGGACCGGCTTGTCGCGTACGCCCTGCGGAACAGGGATGGTGACCACCGAACGAGGACGGACGCCGGACAGGTCGTCGACGACCAGTCCACGCTCACCGCGAGGGAGTTCATGGTGGCCGAACTGGTCGCCGACGGACTGACCAACCGGCACATCGCGGACCGGCTCGGTCTCTCGATACGTACGGTCGCCACGCATCTGGACAAGGTCCGCGACAAACTGGGCGTACGATCGCGCACGCAGATCGCCTTGTGGGTGGCCGCACGGGCCATGGACGGGCGCACCTCGTTGCGATGAGTTCCGCGACGGGCCCGAGCGACCCGCTGCGAAACCACCTTGAAGTACCCCGTCCCGGCAGTCCTCAGGGCTCCAGGACGAGCAGCTGAGCCTCCTCCGGGGACCAGCCGACCGTCACCTCGCTGTCGAGGATGCCCGTCGCGCGCGAGCCCGTGCCGAGTTCGCGCATGACCACGTCCTGGCCACCCACGTGCAGCCGATGACGGATCGTGGCGCCGAGGCCGGTGGACGACAGCACCCGGCCGGAGCCGCGGTTCTCGCAGCGGTCGGCGTCGACGAACCGCAGATGCTCGGGGCGGATGGAGACCGCGTACGCGTCGCCCTTGGCCCCGCGGTCCCGAACCCGGCCCACTCCCCAGGCACCGAGGTCGACAACGGCCTCGCCGTCCTTGCGTTCCAGCACCGTGCAGGGCAGCAGATTGGTGTCGCCGAGGAAGTTGGCCACCCAGTCGGTACGCGGATGCGCGTACACGTCCTCGGGGGCGCCCTCCTGCACGATCCTGCCGTCGCGCATGACCACGATCCTGTCGGACATGGACATGGCCTCGTCCTGGTCGTGGGTGACGAACAGGACGGAGATACCGAGCGACTGCTGCAGGGTCTTGACCTCGTCCTGCATCTGCTCGCGCAGGCGCTTGTCCAGGGCGGCCATCGGCTCGTCCAGGAGAAGGGCCGCGGGGTTGAACACCAGGGCACGCGCGAGCGCGACGCGCTGCTGCTGGCCGCCGGACATCTGACGCGGACGACGGTCGCCGAGCCCGGCCAGCCCGACCCGGGCGAGCGCCTCCTCCGCGCGCGTGCGCCGCTCGCCGCGCTGCACCCCTCGCATGCGCAGCGGGAACTCGACGTTCTCGGCGGCGCTCATGTGCGGGAACAGCGCGTAACTCTGGAAGACGACGCCGAGGTTGCGGTCCTTGGGGGGCAGCCGGTCCACCGGTTCGCCGTCGATCAGCACGGTGCCGGAGGTGAGTTCCTCGAAGCCGGCGACCATCATCATCGTCGTGGTCTTGCCCGAACCGCTCGGCCCGAGCAAGGTGACGAACTCGCCGGGTTCGACCGCCAGATCGAGATCGTCGACGGCGGCGACATTCCCGTACATCTTGCGGACGCCCCGCAGCTCGATGGCGCCCCGACACTCCTCGTGGGGAGCCGAGGCGGAGGTCTGCTGTGTGGTCGTGGTCGTGGTCGTGGTCGTCATGGATCACCCTGTCTGTTCGGGGGCGGTCAAGGGGAGCAGCCGCGCGACGGAGCGGCGGCGGATGGTGAAGCAGACCTGTACGAGCAGACCGAGCGTGGCGACGGTGACGAGCATCGCCGAGGACACGGCGATCTTCGGGGTCAGGTTGTACTGGATGTCGGTGAACATCTTCACCGGCAGCGTCGTCGCGTTCGGGGACTGCAGGAACAGCGCAATGACCGTCTCGTCGATGGACACCGAGAAGGCGAACAGGGCCCCCGCGACGAGCCCCGGCCGGATGACCGGGAGATAGACGAACCGCATGACGGAGAACGCTCCCGCGCCCAGGCTGCTCGCCGAGCGGACGAGCGCCGGGTTCAGCCCGGCGAGACTGGCCCGCACGGTGAGGAAGGCGTACGGCACGGCGATCACGGCATGGGCGAGGCCGATCGGCAGGACCGTCCCCACCATGCCGACGGAGATGAAGAACTGGTAGAACGCCAGAGCCAGCACCACCGCGGGCACGATCATCGGTGCCAGCAGCAGGCCTGTGATCGCCGCCTTCCCGGGAAACGTACGCCCGTGCAGCGCCACCGCGGCCGTCCCGCCGAGCAGCACCGCGATCACCACCGCGACACCGGCGGCCTGGAGGCTGGCGGACAGGGCCGACATCCACGCCTGATCGCTGAAGAAGCCGGTGACCGCCTCGGTGGACAACTGCCGGGGCGGGAAGGTGATGTAGCGGCTGCCGGTGAACGCCACCGGCAGCACGATCAGCGTCGGCACGACCAGAAAGACGAAGACCGGCACCGAGGCGATCAGCGAGGACACATGTCGAGGTCTAGCGAGCCTCATATTCGCCTCCTGCACGAAGGATCCGCTGGTATATCGCGACGAGCACGCTGACAATGACGGTCAACAGCAGCGCGAGTGCCGAGGCACCGGCGAAATCGGTCAACTGCCTTGCGTAGAAATCGATCTGATTGGCAATCATCATGTCGCCGGGGCCACCGAGCACGACGGGCGTGATGAAGAATCCCGTGCTGATGATGAACACCAGCAGACCGGCTGCGGAGACGCCCGGCACGGTCAGCGGCAGGATGATCCGGCGGAAGACGGACGCCTCGCCCGCCCCCAGCGAACGGGCCGCGAGTTCGAGCCGGTCGTCGATGGCGGTCAGGGCTGCGAAGATCGGGAAGACGGCGTACGGCAGCAGGTAGTGCACCATGCCGAGCACCACGGCGAAACGGTTGTGGAGCAGGGCCAGCGGGGCGTCGGTGATGCCGAGCCCCTGCAGTGCGGTGTTCACCAGCCCGTTGTCCTGCAGCAGGACCGCCCAGGCGAAGTTCTTCACCAGGACGCCCGTCCAGAAGGGCAGCAGCACAAGAGCGAAGAGGATGACCCGCGCCAGCGGCCCGCGCCGCCAGATCACCACGGCCAGCAGGTATCCGAGCACGACCGTGGCGAGCGTCGACAGCGCGCTGATCTCAAAGGTGTTGAGCAGCGACCGCGACACCAGCGGGTCCTTCAGCACGCGCTGGTAGGCGTGGCCGTGCGTGCTCGCCGCGACGAGTTTGCCGAGCGGCGTCAGGAAGAGTACGACGTCGAAGGCGAGTACGGGCGCCAGCAGCAGCAACCAGGTGCCGCGCAGGCGCCGGCGCCGCCGCGGCGCACCGGCACCGGCGGAAGTGGATGCGGACGCCGCGGCAGGCGTGATGGTGGAGGTCATCAGCTGCCCGCCTGCCACAGCTTGAAGCGCTGCTCGGTCGCCTTGAGGTTCTTGGCCCACCAGGCGTCGTCGCGTACCAGGATGGAGTGCGCCAGCTTGGGGCTGGTGGGCAGCGAATCGGCCACCGAGGAAGGCAGCTTGGCCAGGGCCGGGGTGTTGGCGAGGGTGAGGTTGGTGGTCTGGATGAAGTCGGCGCCGGCCGCGGCGTCGTTGCTCATGAAGTCCAGGAGCCGGAAGGCCGCCTCCTTGTTCCTGGCGCCCTTGGGGACCACGAAGTAGTCACCCGCGACGACACTGTTGCTCGCGGTGAAGTTGAGCCTTGCCCCGTCCTTGCGGGCGGCGCTGATCCGGTTGTTGAAGCTGGTCGAGAGCGCGACCTCACCGGAGGTCAGCTGCTGGATCGGCTCCTGATTGGCCGTGTGGTAGATCAGTCCGTCCCGCCCGGGGTGCTGGGCCAGGTACTTCAGGGCGGCATCGACGTCGAGGGGGTAGATCTTGTCGAAGGGTACGCCCGCCGCGAGTCGTGCCGCCTCCAGGATCGAGCTGTCGGACAACTGCGCGTAGACGGATCGCTTGCCCTTGTAGCGCCCCTGGTCCAGGAACTGCTCCCAATTCTTGGGCGCCTGCGCGTCGGGGATGTGCTTTTGGTCCCAGGCCATCACGAACAGGAAGCTCAGATACTTGATGCCGTAGTCGGCCTTCGCATAGGCGGGCAGCCCCTTGTCGCTGATGACGCCGTAGTCCAGCTTCTCCAACAGCCCCTCATCGACGGCCTGGAGGTATTCCGGTGCCGTCAACTCCACCAGATCCCACTGGACATCGCCGGACTGGACCTGGGCCTTGAGCCCGGCGAGGCTGGTGTTGGCCAGCAGCGACGGGCGCACACCCGACTTCTTCTCGAACGGCTTGAGCAGGGTCTTCGTCAGCTGGTCGTTGTACGAGCCGCCGTACGAGGTGACGGTCACCGTGGTGTTCGGCTTGGCCGACGGGGTCGACTTGGTGCTGCACCCGGTGAGCAGACTCCCCGCGAGGGGTGCCGCGAGCGCGGAGGCTCCGGCCGCCCGCAGGACCGACCGGCGGCTCATGCTTCTGTGTGACTGCTCGTTCATTGTGGCCATGCCTTTCTTGGAAACACGACTGGGAACACGACGGCCCCGCGTTGTGGAGCGCACCGATGACAGGTGCGGGGCGCGGTGAATACGGGGTGCGGCAGGGATCAGCGCCAAAGGGGCGAACAGGGGAATCTGAGAACTGCGTCATGAACGATCAGGTCGACATGTGACCCGAGGAGCCAATAGCCGTCGCCAACGGCCATGACATTCCGGAACTCGTTCGCATCCGCGATCACGATCAGGCGATCCGCGGAAAAAGGAACGATCCGGTACATGCGGTCTGCCTCAGCCCGGCGACCGCGTGGCGCAACAGTAGGGACATGTCCTCTGCGCGTCAATGAGTGATTTCCCCGTGGGTGCGCCGATGCCCAGGAAACAGATGTCGCCATGCCCTGCGCGGAACGCATGACCTCGTTCGGTGTGCAGATCATCCATACGGCATCGCGACTATGGATGAATCCACCACTTCTTGCCTGTCCGGGTGGCGGATAGCGTCACTGGCCTGGGACGGAGACCTGGCCTGGTCAGGTCATCCGTGCCTCAGCTGCTGTCCCTCAGGCATGGCCCGTGGGCGCGGAAGTCGCCAACTCTGCGCCCTTCGGGTCGGTCCTCTCACTCGGCACGACCGGAACGCAATCCCACGGCCGCCCTCCACCCCTCGGGCACCGGGTCATCGCCATCGTCAAGCCAGTCTCCCAGCAGATCCCTTTATCCCTACGATTCTCAAGCCACGAGGAGCACGGAACGTCGTGAGCGAAATCCTTACGCTGCGCAATTACATCGACGGCGAATTCGTCGACGCGAAGGACGGTCGCACGCTGCCGGTCGTCGACCCCACCACCGGTGAGGTGTACGCGAGTGCACCGCTCTCGGGGGCGGCAGATGTGGACGCGGCGATGGCAGCCGCGGCGGAGGCCTTTCCTGCGTGGCGCGACTCCACCCCCAGCACCCGGCAGAAGCTGCTTCTGAAGATCGCGGACGCCGTCGAGGCACGCGCTGAGGACCTGGTCGAGGCGGAGTGCCGCGACACCGGCAAGCCCCGCTCCGTGACCAGGACCGAAGAGATCGTCCCCATGGTCGACCAGTTGCGTTTCTTCGCGGGTGCCGCACGCCTGCTGGAGGGCAAGGCGGCGGGGGAGTACGCGGAGGGCCTGACCTCCATCATCCGGCGGGAGCCGATCGGTGTGTGCGCGCAGGTCGCGCCCTGGAACTACCCGATGATGACGGCCGTGTGGAAGTTCGCACCGGCGATCGCCGCGGGCAACACGGTGGTCCTCAAGCCGTCGGACACCACCCCCGCGTCCACGGTGCTGCTCGCCGCGATCGTCGGCGGCGTACTGAAGGAACTGGATCTGCCCGCCGGTGTGCTCAATGTCGTGTGCGGCGACCGGAACACCGGGCAGCTCATGGTCGAGCATCCAGTGCCGGCCATGGCCGCCATCACCGGTTCCGTGCGCGCCGGCATCCAGGTCGCCGAGAGCGCCGCCAAGGACGTCAAGCGCGTTCACCTGGAGCTCGGCGGCAAGGCACCCGTGGTCGTCTTCGACGACGCGGACATCGCGCAGGCTGTCGAGGGCATCACGGCGGCGGGCTTCTTCAACGCCGGCCAGGACTGCACGGCCGCCACCCGCGTCCTCGTCCACGAGTCCGTCCACGACGATTTCGTCGCCGCGCTGGCCAAGGCCGCCGCCGACGTCAAGACCGGTGGCATCGACGAGGAGGACGTGCTCTTCGGCCCGCTCAACAACGTCAACCAGCTCGCCCAGGTGAGCGGTTTCGTCGACCGGCTCCCCTCGCACGCCAAGGTCGAGGCGGGCGGCCACCGGGTCGGCGAGATCGGCTACTTCTACGCGCCGACCGTCGTCTCGGGCCTCGAGCAGGACGACGAGATCATCCAGAACGAGGTCTTCGGCCCGGTCATCACCGTCCAGTCCTTCGCCGACGAGGACCAGGCCGTGGAGTGGGCCAACGGCGTCGACTACGCCCTCGCCTCCTCGGTCTGGACGAAGGACCACGCCCGCGCGATGCGCATGTCCAAGCGCCTCGACTTCGGCTGCGTATGGATCAACACCCACATGATCCTGGTCGCCGAGATGCCGCACGGCGGCTACAAGAAGTCCGGCTACGGCAAGGACCTGTCGGCGTACGGCTTCGAGGACTACACCCGCATCAAGCACGTCATGACGTCGCTCTGAGGTGCCTGGTACGGGGTGCCCGGCCTGCGGGTGGCCTACGACGTGCCCGCTGAAACCCGTGGGCCGCCGGCGTCCCGGTGGGACGGGCCCGCCGGATGGCTGGGCGGGGGTTGGCCGTTCGGCCGGTCGAGGCCATCTGCCTTGTGATGGCCGGGCGGTGACGGTGCGCATCGCGTCAGTCGACGAGGCCCGGCCGCGCCGGACAGCGGGCCGGTTCGGAGCGTGAGCCGCTGCAATATCCGGCCTTGTTCTCTTCGATCGGGCAGCACAGCCCGATCGAGCGCTACTCAGGCGCGTTCGGCCGCGCCAGCCCCAGGTCGTACGCCAAGATCACGGCCTGGATCCGATCGCGCGCTCCCACCTTCGCCAGCACCCGGCCCACGTGGGTCTTCACCGTGGATTCCGCCACGACCAGGCGCTCGGCGATCTCGCGGTTGCTCCAGCCCTGGCCGATGGCGACCAGGATCTCGTACTCGCGTTCGGTCAGGGAGCGGACCCTGGGGTCGTCGGCGGCCTTGCGGCTCGACGATTCGTGCGGGAGGTGGCGGGCGTAGGCGTCCAGGAGGCGGCGGGTCAGGGTGGGGGCGATGACGGCGTCGCCGGCCGCGACCGCGCGGATGCCGGCCAGGAGTTCCTCCGGGTGGGCGTCCTTGAGGAGGAAACCGCTTGCTCCTGCGCGGAGGGCCGCGTGGGCGTACTCGTCCAGGTCGAAGGTGGTCAGGATGAGGATGCGGGAGCGGTCACCGGAGGCGACGATGCGGCGGGTGGCCTCGATGCCGTCCATGCCGGGCATCCGTACGTCCATGAGGATGACGTCCGGGCGGAGTTCGGCGGCCTTGCGGACGCCGTCGCTGCCGTGGGCCGCCTCGCCGACGACCTCGGTGTCGGCGGTGCTCTCCAGGAGCATGCGGAAGCCGAGGCGTTGCAGTGGCTGGTCGTCCACGATGAGCACGGTGGTCACGCCGCACCGCCGGTGTCCGCCCCGGTGGCGGGCAGCGGGGTGAGGTCGAGAGTCGCCCGCACCGTCCAGCCGCCGCCGGGGGCGGGTCCCGCGATGACGGTCCCGTTGTAGAGGGCTGCGCGTTCTCTCATGCCGGCGAGTCCGTGTCCTTCGTCGTGGGTCGGTCCGGGCCGGACCGTAGTGCCACCCGGTCCGGTGTCGTGGACGTCGATGTGCAGCCTCGTGTCCTCGACGCTCACCGCCAGGTCGACACGTGTGTCGTGGCCCGCGTGCTTGAGGGCGTTGGTGAGGGCCTCCTGGACTATGCGGTAGACGGTCAGCTGGACACCGCGGTCCAGGGTGTCCAGCTCGCCGCCGGTGCGGTAACGGACCTGCGGACCGGCGGCGCGGATTCGGGTGCACAGGGCGTCGATGTCCGCGATGCCGGGCTGTGGGCTGAGCTCGGGGGCGGCGGGGGTCTGGGTCTGCTCGCGCAGGACGCCGAGCATGCGGCGCAGCTCACCGAGCGCCTGACGTCCGGTGTCACCGATGAGGACCAGTGCCTGCTTGCCGCGTTCCGGGGCGCGATCGGTCGCGTACGCGCCACCGTCGGCGAGCGTGATGATGACGGAGAGGTTGTGGCCGACGATGTCGTGCATCTCGCGGGCCACCCGGGTGCGTTCGGCGGCGGCGGCCAGTTTGCTGCGCTGGTCGCGTTCGATCTCCAGGCGGGTCGCGCGGTCGCGCAGGACGGCGAGCTGGGCGCGCCTGATCCGTACCGCCAGACCGAGCGCGACCGCCGCGGTGATGGTGCTGAACAGGAAGAACAGCGCGTCCAGGACGGATACTTCGGGCGGCAGCCGGAGGGTGAGCAGGCCCAGGGCGGCTGCGGTGACGGCGCAGGCCAGGGGCAGCCGCCGGAGCTCTCCGTGCAGCACCAGGCTGTAGAGGGCGATCAACAGGGCGACGTCGGCACGCAGCCAGACTCCCAGGGCCAGCTGGAGGAAGAACACCGCGGCGATCACGGCGAAGGCGAGGGACGGCTTTCTGCGCCGCCACAGCAGGGGCAAAACCAGTCCGGCCTGCAGCGCGAGCGTCTCCGGCCAGGGCAGATGACTGAAGTGGGTGTCGAAGGCGCGTCGTCGGCCGTCGTTGTCGTGCACCAGGTCCGGGACGCAGAACATCAGCACCACGACAGCGATCACACCCGCGTCCAGGATCCACGGGTGGTCCCGGTCGCCCTGCTTGAGCCATCGGCCCAGGCGGGTCAGCCCGCTGGCCAGGGGGTGATTCCACGGGAGGTCCGCCTCCGCGGACGGCGGGTGGGGCAGTCCTCCCAGGGGGGCGCTGTCGTCGGTGCTCATGGGTGTCACTGGTCCGGGTTCATTGCTGTCACCTGTCCATTGTGGGTCCGTTCGCGCCGGCACCGCGCCGCAGCAGGCTCGCGCCGCCCGTGCGTCGGAGCGGCCGACCGGCACGGCACCCGGCCCGGTTTCCCGGCGAGGTACCCGGCCCGGTTTCCCGGTGCGGCACTCGCCCCGGTCACCCGGCGCGGCGCCCGGCCCGGACCACCGGGGCGGGTGCCGCACCGGGCGCGAGACCGGAAGGCGTCAGGCGTTCCCGCCTGCGGGGCGTGAGCCGTCAAGCGTTCCCACGTACGAGGCGGCAGGCGTCAGGCATCCGTACGTACGAGCCGGTAGGCCGCGCCCGCCAGCGCCAGCGCGGTCCAGCCGAGGAAGACCACGAGCCCGGCCGTGGGCGACAGGGCCGTCGAGTCGTGGGTCAGCGCGAACATCGACTCGCCGGCGTTGCTGGGCAGGTACGGGCTGATGTTGTCCTGCCACGAGCTGGGCAGCAGCGAGATCAGGCCGGGGACCAGCATCAGCGAGGCGACCAGGACCGAGATGCCGCCGGCGACCGAGCGGAGCAGCGCGCCCAGAGCGGTGCCGATCACACCGACCAGGCCGAGGTAGAGACCGGCGCCCAGCAGGCTGCGTACGACGCCGGAGTGGGAGAACGTGAGGGCGGCGGGCGTGCCGGAGACGATGCCGCTCGCGATCGGGAACACGACGACGACGCCGATGAGGGAGACACCCAGCGCGACCAGGCCGAACACCGCCGACTTGGACCACAGCACCGGCAGGCGGCGCGGGACCGCGGCCAGCGTGGAGCGGATCATGCCGGTGGAGTACTCGCCCGCGGTGACCAGCACGCCCAGGACACCGAGGGCCAGTTGCGCGAAGTTCGTGCCGAACAGGGAGAGGCTGAGCGCGGTGGCGCCGGCGTCGTCCGGTCGCAGGGGACGACCGGAGTTGAGCTCGGACTTGTAGTGCGCGGCAGCGATCACGCCGAACGCGACCAGGAACAGCAGCCCCAGACCGAGGGTGATCCAGGTGGAGCGAAGGGACCACAGCTTGGCCCATTCGGAGCGCAGGACGCGACGCCCGGTGACCTTGTACTGCGGACGCGTCGTCTGCACCGGGCTGGGCGCGGAGCTGTCGGTCACGGTCAAGGTGGTGGTCATGCCGCCCTCCCGGGGGTCTCGACGGTGGCGGTGGCGTGGTACTCGACGGCGTCGCGGGTCAGGTCCATGAACGCCTGCTCCAGGGAGACGGCCCTGGAGCTGAGCTCGAACAGCGGGATGCCGTGCTCGGCGGCCTTGAGGCCGATGGCGCGCGCGGTCAGCCCGGTCACGTGCAGCTCCTCGGAGCCGACCTCGCCGGTGATCTCGACGCCGGGGCCGGCGAGCACCTCGCGCAGCCGGGCGGGCTGGTCGGACGCCACGGTCACGGTGTCTCCGCCGGCCGTGCGGATCAGGTCCTGCACGGTGGTGTCGGCCAGCAGGCGGCCGCGTCCGACGATGATCAGGTGGTCGGCGACCAGCGCCATCTCACTCATCAGATGCGAGGAGACGAAGACGGTACGGCCGTCCGCCGCGAGCCCGGTCAGCAGGTTGCGGATCCACAGCACGCCCTCGGGGTCGAGACCGTTGACCGGCTCGTCGAGCATGATGGTGGCCGGGTCGCCGAGGAGTGCGGCGGCGATGCCCAGCCGCTGGCCCATCCCGAGGGAGAACGCGCCCGCGCGCTTCTTGGCCACGGACCGCAGGCCGGTGAGCTCGATGACCTCGTCCACCCGGCGGCGCGGAATGCCGTGGGTGTGGGCCTGCACCATCAGGTGGTCGAACGCGGACCGGCCCGGGTGGATCGACTTGGCCTCCAACAGCGCGCCGACCTCCTGCAGCGGCGCGCTGTGCTGGGCGTAGCGCCTGCCGTTGACGGACACACTGCCGCTGGACGGTGCGTCCAGCCCGACGATCATCCGCATGGTGGTGGACTTGCCCGCGCCGTTCGGGCCAAGGAAGCCGGTGACCGTGCCGGGCTTGACGACGAAGTCCAGCTGATCGACCGCCGTCTTCTCGCCGTACCGCTTCGTCAGCTGATGTGCCTCGATCATCGTTCTTCCCTCGCGTTCTTGTGCCGCCCGCTCCGGGCTTTCTCACAGGGAACGCTAAGAGCCCGCGGGCCGCGATTCGTGGTACCGAAGGGGTCAATGAACGGAAGCCGGTAGTACCCCGGTACGACTCGGGCCGGGCCGCGCCGGATCTCCGAGGAACGGCGTAGACCCGCAGGGCGGCGGCGCACCCGCGACCGAGCCGCCGGAGCGCCGCCGCATCCGCGGTGCGAGCCGTCGGCCCCGTCGGCGCCGGCCGCTTCTCCGGTGCTACCGACTTCTCTGGTACTACCGACGCATGGCCATTGACCGGTTCATCGGTATCGACCTCGCATGGGCGCCGGGTGGACCCCGAACCA
Source organism: Streptomyces sp. NPDC050564 (assembly GCF_044457265.1). Lineage (NCBI taxonomy): Bacteria > Bacillati > Actinomycetota > Actinomycetes > Kitasatosporales > Streptomycetaceae > Streptomyces > Streptomyces sp. NPDC050564. Next base: position 63,697 of record NZ_JBITGS010000036.1, read on the forward strand.
AACCCAATGAGACGGGCGTCGCCGTCATCGACGGATCGGGTGAGGTGATCGACTGCGGCTGGACCCGCGGGCTCGAGGAGACGATGTCCTGGCTCGACGGGGTGGCCGTGGACGGAGCGTCCCTGTGCTTCGTCGACGCGCCCTTGGTCGTCGACAACCCGACCGGTCAGCGGCCGTGCGAGCGGGAGGTCGGCCGGCGGTACGGACGCTGGAAGGTGAGCGCCAACAGCACCAACCAGACCTCTCCCCGGCTGGCGGGGGTGCTCCTGCGTGAAAGCTTGCGGGCAACGGGCTGGGTGTACGACGACGGCAGGGCCGGACCACCGACGAGCGGCCTGGTCCTGTCCGAGTGCTACCCGTACACAACCCTGGTCGGAGCGGCCGAGTTGGGCTACGACCGGGAGCGCCCCACATACAAACGCCGGCCCGCGCGCGTGCCGCAGGCGCAGTGGCGAGCGGTGCGCGCGGGGGAGTGCGACCGGCTGATCGCGCGCATGGCGGGCCTGGCCACAGCCGATCCGCCCCTCGTGCTCGCCTCCCACTCGGTGTCGGGCCGGCTGATGGACGAACCCACGCCTGTGGCGTCGGGAGACTACAAGCACCGCGAGGACCTCATCGACGCGCTGCTGTGCGCGTGGACGGCGGCGTTGTGGTCGCGCCACGGACTGGCGCGCTGCCAGGTCCTGGGCGAGGAGAGCCTCGCACCTTCGGGAGCCGCCGCGACCATCATCGCGCCCGCCCGCCCCGAGCAGCGGCGCGACCGTACGGCTGATTGAGCGGGGAGGCGAAATCTTCCAGGCGCCCCCTGGACATCCTTTGCGTCTGCCGCAACCATGAGAGCAACTCCATACGGTATGCAATCTACAGTATGGAGTCGGTCACGACGGCTACGTATACGTGAGGTGGCGATCATGACGAAGGCTCTTGAGGGCGTGCGCGTCCTCGATATGACGCATGTACAGTCCGGCCCGTCCGCGACGCAGATCCTCGCGTGGCTCGGCGCCGATGTGGTCAAGGTGGAGGCGCCGAGCGGTGACATCACCCGCAAGCAGCTGCGGGACATCCCGGACGTCGACTCCCTCTACTTCACGATGCTCAACAGCAACAAGCGCAGCGTCACCCTCAACACCAAGACCGAGCGCGGCAAGGAGATCCTCACCGAGCTGATCCGCCGCTCCGACGTCATGGTGGAGAACTTCGCCCCGGGCGCGGTCGACCGCATGGGCTTCACCTGGGACCGGATCCGCGAGATCAACCCGCGTATCGTCTATGCCTCCATCAAGGGGTTCGGGGACGGCCCGTACACCAACTTCAAGGCGTACGAGGTCGTCGCACAGGCCATGGGCGGGTCGATGTCGACCACCGGCTTCGAGGACGGGCCACCGCTGGCGACGGGGGCCCAGATCGGTGACTCGGGCACGGGTATGCATGCCGTCGCCGGCATCCTCGCCGCTCTTCTCCAGCGCACCAGTACCGGCCGCGGCCAGCGCGTGAACGTCGCGATGCAGCACGCCGTGCTCAACCTCTGCCGGGTGAAGCTGCGCGATCAGCAGCGGCTCACGCACGGGCCGCTCGCGGAGTTCCCCAACGAGGACTTCGGCGACGAGGTTCCCAGGTCCGGGAACGCCTCCGGCGGCGGTCAGCCCGGCTGGGCGGTCAGGTGCGCTCCGGGCGGCCCGAACGACTACGTGTACGTCATCGTGCAGCCCGTCGGCTGGGAACCGATCAGTGAACTCATCGGCAGGCCCGAGCTGGCCGAGGACCCCGAGTGGTCCACCCCCGAGGCCCGACTGCCCAAGCTCGGCAAGATGTTCCAGCTCATCGAGGAGTGGACCAGCACCCTCCCCAAGTGGCAGGTGCTGGAGGCGCTCAACACCCACAACATCCCGTGCGGGCCCGTCCTGTCCACCAAGGAGATCATCGAGGACGACTCGCTGGTCGCCAACGAGATCGTTGTCGAGGTCGAGCACCCCGAGCGCGGCACGTACATCACGGTCGGCAATCCGCTGAAACTGTCCGACTCCCCGGTCGAGATCGAACGGTCCCCGCTGCTCGGCGAACACAACGAGGAGATCTTCCTCGGCGAACTCGGCCTCTCCCACGACGAGTTGCCACTGCTCAAGGCGCAGGGAGTGATCTGACCGACAGCGGCTCGTGCCGCACCTCCACTCCGTCCCGGGCCCGGCTTCAGCCGCCGCGCCCGGGACGGCCTGCGTTTCCCACCCCCGGCTCGATGGGCGGCGATTGATAGACGGCGTCTATCACGTGGAAGTTGTTCTCTCTTTGACTACCTTTCGCGGCCTGTCCGAAGCTGATCTCCGGGCGGCCGCGGCGCCGGATCCGTCATACGCGCGGGAGCGGTAGAAAGGCACAGGCCAGATCATGAGCAACATCGAAGACCCGGAAGACCTTCTGGAGGTCACCCCGCCCAAGACCTGGGCGACCGGACTGCCCGCGGTGACGCACGCCATGCAGTACTCACTCGGCCAGACGTCGGTCCGGCGGACGGCGCTGACCCTGCTGAACATCAACCAGGCCAAGGGTTTCGACTGCCCCGGCTGCGCTTGGCCGGAACCCGCTCCGGGGCACCGTGCCAAGAACGAGTACTGCGAGAACGGCGCCAAGCACATCAACGACGAGGCGACCTCGCGCCGGGTCACCGCGGACTTCTTCCGGGAGCACTCCGTCTCGGAGCTCGCGGAGAAGTCCGACTACTGGCTCAACCAGCAGGGCCGGCTGACCGAACCCATGGTCAAGCGGCCCGGTGCGGACCACTACGAGCCGATCGGCTGGGACGACGCGCTCGCTCTGCTCGCCGAGGAACTGCGCCGGCTCGACTCGCCCGACGAGGCCCTCTTCTACACCTCGGGCCGGCTCAACAACGAGGCCGCCTTCCTCCTTCAGTTGTTCGCCCGGGCCTACGGCACGAACAACCTGCCCGACTGCAGCAACATGTGCCACGAGTCCAGCGGCTCGGCACTGCAGGAGACGCTGGGCATCGGCAAGGGCAGCGTGAGCCTGGACGACATCCACCACAGTGACCTCGTCTTCGTGGTGGGCCAGAACCCGGGGACCAATCATCCGCGGATGCTCTCGGCGCTGGAGGAGACCAAGCGCAACGGCGGTCACATCGTCGCCGTGAACCCGCTGCCCGAGGCCGGACTGATCCGGTTCAAGCACCCGCAGAAGGCCCGCGGAATCGTCGGTCGCGGCACTCCCCTCGCCGACCAGTTCCTGCAGATCCGCCCCGGTGGCGACCTCGCGCTCTTCCAGGCGCTGAACCTGCTGTTGTTGGAGGCCGAGGACGCCAGGCCGGGAGCGGTGCTGGACCACGGGTTCGTCCAGGCGCACACGACGGGGTTCGAGGACTTCGTCGAGCAGGCCCGCAAGGCCTCCTGGGACGACATCCTCGACGCCACCGGGCTGACCCGCGAAGAGATCGAGGCGGTGGGCGAGCGGGTGCTGCGGAGCGAGAGCGTCATCGTCTGCTGGGCGATGGGGCTGACGCAGCACAAGCACGGCGTCCCCACCATCCGTGAGGTCGTCAACTTCCTCATGCTGCGCGGCAATATCGGCAGGCCCGGGGCGGGTGTGTGCCCGGTGCGCGGCCACAGCAATGTGCAGGGCGACCGCACCATGGGCATCTGGGAGCGGATGCCGCAGAGCTTCCTGGACGCCCTGGAGCGCGAGTTCGCCTTCACCCCGCCCACCCGGCACGGACTGGACTCGGTGGACGCCATCCGGGCCATGCGCGACGGCGACGCCAAGGTCTTCGTCGGCGTCGCGGGAAACTTCGTCCGGGCCACGCCCGACAGTGAGGTCACCGAACGGGCCATGCGGCGGTGCCGGCTCACCGCGCACATCTCCACCAAACTCAACCGCTCCCACACCGTCTGCGGCGAGACCGCGCTGATCCTGCCGACGCTCGGCCGCAGCGACCGCGACATCCAGGCGGGCGGGGAGCAGTTCATCACCGTCGAGGACTCCATGAGCGAGGTGCACGCCTCGCGCGGCCGCCTGCATCCGGCCTCCCCGCACCTGCTCAGCGAAGTCGCGATCATCTCGCGGCTGGCCCGGCGGACCCTGGGCGAGCACCCGTCCATCCCCTGGGAGAAGTTCGAGGCGGACTACGGAACGATCCGGGACCGTATCTCCCGGGTCGTGCCGGGCTTCGAGGACTTCAACTCCCGGGTGGCCCGGCCCGGCGGCTTCCGGCTGCCCAACCCGGTCAACGAGGGGGTGTTCCCGACCCCGAGCGGCAAGGCCGTCTTCACCCGCAACGACTTCGAGATGCTGCGCGCCCCGCAGGGCCATCTCCTCTTGCAGACCCTGCGCTCGCACGACCAGTGGAACACTGTTCCGTACGCCATGAACGACCGCTACCGAGGCATCCACAACGCCCGCCGTGTGGTGCTCGTGAACCCCGCCGACCTGGAGGCACTCGGGCTCGCCGACCGCAGCGAGGTGGACCTGGTGAGCGTCTGGCGGGACGGCGTGGAGCGCCGCGCCAAGAAGTTCCGGGTGGTCGCCTATCCCACCACTCCCGGTTCCGCCGCGGCCTACTACCCCGAGACCAACGTCCTGGTGCCGCTGGACAGCGTGGCCGACATCAGCAACACGCCTACGTCGAAGGGTGTCGTGGTCCGCCTGGAGCCCGCCGTCGCCGTGGGCTGAAGGAGGGGGAAAGCCTTGCATGGACCCTGGACAACGTGTCGAGCGAGAACCAGAATACTGACTACCCCATACTGTATGCATCTCCCTGCCCGGCAGGCGGTTCGAACTCGACCGGAGTGAGGTAGCCCAGCATGTCCACACCAGTACCCCGTTTCGTCCAGCCCTCCCGCGGCGTGCCCGGCACCGAGACGGTCATCGACCGGCTCGTGGAATCCAACGGTGCCTACGCCGCCGGATTCGTCGACCCCGGCATGGACGCCCGCCCGGTCCTGCGGGTGGCCGTCGTGGCCTGCATGGACGCGCGCATCGACCTGCACGCCGCGCTCGGCCTGCAGTTGGGTGACTGTCACACCGTCCGCAACGCGGGCGGTGTGGTCACCGACGACACGATCCGGTCCCTGACGATCAGTCAGCGTGCGCTCGGCACCCGCAGCGTCATACTCATCCACCACACCGGCTGCGGTCTGCAGAGCCTCACCGAGGGCTTCCGGCACGAACTGGAGATGGAGGTCGGCCAGCGGCCGGCATGGGCGGTGGAGGCCTTCGCGGACGTCGATCAGGACGTACGGCAGTCGATGCAGCGGGTGCGCACCTCGCCCTTCCTGCCGCACACCGACGACGTACGCGGTTTTGTCTTCGACGTGACGACGGGGCTGCTGCGGGAGATCGACCCGCGGCCCTGAGTGCCGTGGTCGGGCGCATGGGCTCCCGGTCTCCGCCGCCGGGTGCCTGGGCCCCCTGTCTCCGTCGCCGGCGCCCCCGTGGTCAGACCTCGCGGCCGGCCACCGCGGCGATCTGCTTGCAGTAGAAGTCAGTGGTGTTGCGGGTGTGCCGGCGCATGAGTTCTTCGGCGCGGTCGGGGTCGCCGTCGGCGATGGCTTCGATGATCCGGGCGTGCTCGCTCCAGGCGTCCGTGCCACGGGGTTTGGCGATGGGCATGTAGTACCAGCGCACGCGTCGGTCCACCTGGGGGATGAGCTCGGCCAGGACCGCGTTGCGCGAGAGATGGGTGATGTGCGCGTGCAGGGCGGCGTTGGCCTCCACGATGGCCCGGGCGTCGCCGGCCGCGAGGGCGGTGAGGCCGGTCTCCTGCAGTTCCCGCAGCCGGGCCACGTCGTGGGGCGTGGCGTGTTGGGCGGCGCCGCGTGCGGAGTGGGTCTCGAGGACGGCCCGGACGCTGAGGAGCTGGGCGCATTCCTCCGTGGTGGGGGAGTGGACGAAGGCGCCCTGGGCGGGGCGCAGGTCGACCCAGCCGGCGGTGTGCAGCCGTTGGAGCGCTTCGCGTATCGGCTGGCGGCTGACGCCGAGTCTTTCGGCCAGCTCGGCCTCGACCAGGTGCTGGCCGGGTTTGAGGGAGCCGTTGATGATCAGTTCCGTCAGGGCGTCGTAGACGGCCTGACGCAGCGGGGCGGGCCGGATGATCGGGCCGCGGGCTGCCACGGTGGGTGTCTCGGGCATGGGCCCTCTCCCTCGTTTGACTGCTGACGCCAAACCATCGGCTTCGGGATACTGAGTTTAGTATGCAATAGCCATTCTGGAGTGCGAGCTGCGTCGCGAAGTTGCGGAAATTGTCTCGCCGCACCTCTGGCGCTCTCGAGGGCATGCAGAATACTGTATGCAATCATCCACCGTCTGACAGTGGACCGGCAACAGCTCCCGAGGGGGTCACCCCGTGTCGTACCGCACCGCTCTCTCCGAAGTCCTGACCAGTGTCATCGCGCCCTCGGCCGAAGTGACCGGCAAGAAGGGCAAGTTCCCCCGTGGCGCCGTGACGGCCCTCGGCCACGCCGGGCTGCTGGGGCTCACCGTCTCCACCGAATTCGGCGGTGGCGGAAAGGGGCTGCCGGAAGCCGTCGAGGTAGTGGCGCGGACCGCGCGCGTCTGCCCGGCCACGGCGGCCGTGCTCCAGTCCCACTACGCGGCGGTCGCCGTCATCGAGTCGTACGGCAGTCCCTGGGTGCGCGGCGAGATCGCTGCCGGACGTCACCTCGGCAGTCTCGCCCTGGCGGAAGACGTCGCCGGTGAGCAGGGGGTGGAGGCTCAGCTCCTCGTCTCGCGCTCCATCGCCGCCCGCTCCGGTGACGTGGTCGCCCTGCGCGCCCGCAAGCACCAGGTGGTCGCGGCGGGAGAGGCCGACAGCTACGTCTGGTCCTCCCAGTCGCTCACCGCACCGGACGGTCTGACGTTGTGGGTGGTTCCGGCGCACGCCCCGGACCTGTTCGTCCCGGCGCGGCCCGGCGGTGCGGGGCCCTACGGCAGTGCGACGTCCACGGTGTTCGCCGACCCGGTGCTGGTTCCCGCCGACGCGATGCTCGGCGGGGACGGTGGTGGACTCGACATCGTGCTGCGCACCGTGCTGCCGTGGCTGCTCGAACTGCGGGCCGCCGCCGGAGCCGAGGCCCTGCGTCCACCAGCTGTCGAGGTCGGGTCCGCTCGGCGTCCCGCCGATTCCCTCGCCTCGTCCTGAACCCGGCCCGGGGGGCGGCCCGTTCGCTCAGCCCTGGCTCGCCCCGGCGGCGATCTGCTTGCGGTAGAAGCCGGTCGTGCGCTCGGTGTGCTTGCGCATGACCTCACCCGCGCGGTCCGCGTCGCCCTTGGCGATGGCCTTGATGAGCTGGCTGTGCTCGTTCCAGGCCTCCTTGCCGCGGGGTTTGGCGATGGGCGTGTAGTACCAGCGCACCTTCTGGCCCACCTGCGAGATCAGTTCGGCGAGTACGGCGTTGTCGGCAACGGAGGTGATGAAGGCGTGCAGAGCGGTGTTGGCCGCGACCAGGCGTTCGACGTCGCCCCCGGCGAGCGCGTCGACACCTTCCTGCTGCAACTCCCAGAGGCGTTCGATGTCTTCGGGCTTCGCGTGCTGGGCGGCGAGCTGGGCCGAATAGGTTTCCAGTACCGCGCGGACGCCGAGGAGCTGGGCGGCCTCTTCTTCGGTGGGGGAGTGGACGAAGGCGCCCTGGGCGGGGCGCAGGTCCACCCAGCCGGCGGTCTGCAGCCGCTGCAGGGCTTCGCGCACCGGCTGGCGGCTGACGCCGAGGTGCTCGGCGAGCTCCGCCTCGACCAGGTGCTGGCCGGGTTTGAGGGAGCCGCTGACGATCAGTTCGGTCAGCGCGTCGTACACGGCCTGGCGCAGTGGTGCCGGGCGGGTGACGCGCCGGGACGCCGCGGCCGTGAGTGCCTCGCGCATGGTTGCCCCGTTCTGCCACCGGGTCCGCGAGGGCCGACGGCTCTGCCAAGTGGTGGCCGCCGAGCGGGTTGCCGACGGCAGCGTCAGCATACAGGTTTTGGTATGCAAGATGGCGTGGGCGGTCGGTGGTGACGCCCTGGCCGGCGGGGGTTCCCGTAGGCGCACCGGCCTGCGGTGCGCGCACTCCCCGGCCGGGAGCGGGCCACACTTCCTCGCGTGCGTGCGTGCGTGCGTGCGTGCGTGCGTGCGTGCGTGCGTGCGTGCGCCGGGTCGGGCCGCGTGCGTCGGTGCGCGAACGCCCGGGATCGAGGGACCTTCTTTGCGATCGAGTTCTGTATACAGAAGCCTGTATGGGGTAGTGTCTCAGTCTCCTGCAACCCTCGCCGGGGACCCGCGTGACGGAAGGCGGAGCGATCATGACGACCAGCGGGAGTGACGTGACGGTCGAGGATGTGGTCCGGAGAGTGGTGGCCGGTCACCGGGGCCGGCGCGGTGCGCTGCTGCCCGTACTGCACGCCGTTCAGGCGGAGTTGGGCCATGTACCGCAAGAGGCGATACCGGTGCTCGCCGACGAGTTCAACCTCTCCCGGGCGGACGTCCACGGAGTGGTGACCTTCTACCACGACTTCCGCCGCGAGCCCGCGGGACGCACCACGGTGCGCATCTGCCGTGCCGAGGCATGCCAGGCGCTCGGGGCCGACGGCCTGGTGGGCTACGTCCGCGAGGCCGGACTGGCCCTCGGTGAGACGACGGCGGACGGTTCGGTGACCGTCGAGCAGGTCTTCTGCCTCGGCAACTGCGCACTCGGGCCGTCCGTGGAGGCGAACGGCCGGCTGTACGGACGAGTGGGCCCGGACCGGCTGGGCTCGATCCTCAACGGGACGGTCTGATCATGAACAACTCTTCGCACTCCGCGGCGACGGTCTACGTCCCCCGCGACTCGGCGGCCCGGTCCGTCGGCGCGGACGAGGTCGCGAACGCGCTGCAAGGCGCCGCCACGCGTGGAGACTTCGCCATCGACGTGGTGCGCAACGGATCGCGCGGCATGCTGTGGCTGGAGCCGATGGTCGAGGTCGTGACGCCGCAGGGCCGCGTCGGCTACGGGCCGGTGGCGCCCTCGGACGTGGAGGGACTCCTGGCCGCCGGGATGCTCGACGGGGCGGACCATCCGCTGCGGCTCGGCGTCGTGGACGAACTGCCCTGGCTGGCACGGCAGACGCGCGTCACCTTCGCCAGAGTCGGGGTGACCGACCCCCTGTCGACGCAGGACTACCTGGAGCACGGCGGCCTCGTGGGGCTGCGTGCCGCCCTGGAGCGCGCACCCGCGGACGTGGTCACGGAGGTCACCGCATCCGGACTGCGGGGCCGGGGCGGCGCGGGATTCCCCGCGGGCATCAAGTGGAAGACCGTGCTCGACTGCACCGACGAGCTGAAGTTCGTCTGCTGCAACGCCGACGAGGGCGACAGCGGGACCTTCGCCGACCGCATGGTCATGGAGGGCGACCCGTTCCTGCTCATCGAGGGCATGACGATCGCCGCGCACGCGGTCGGGGCGAGCGAGGGCTACCTCTACATCCGCTCGGAGTACCCCGACGCGGTGGCCACGATGCGCGCGGCGATCGACATCGCCCGCGAGCACGGCTGGCTCGGCAAGGGCATCCTCGGCTCCGCGCTCGACTTCGACCTGCATGTCCGCGTCGGCGCCGGCGCGTACATCTGCGGCGAGGAGACCTCCATGCTGGAGAGCCTGGAGGGCAAGCGCGGCATGGTGCGCGCGAAGCCGCCGATCCCGGCGATCGAGGGCCTGTTCGGCAAACCGACCGTGGTCAACAACGTCCTCACGCTGGCGACCGTGCCCGTCGTCCTCGCCGACGGCGCAAAGGCGTACCAGGAACTGGGCGTCGAGCGGTCGCGGGGCACCCAGGTCTTCCAGCTCGGCGGCAACATCGCGCACGGCGGCATCGTGGAGACGGCGTTCGGCGTCACGCTGCGAGAGCTGGTCGAGGACTACGGCGGCGGGACCTTCTCCGGACGCCCCGTGCGCACGGTGCAGGTCGGCGGGCCGCTCGGCGCCTATCTGCCGACGTCGATGTTCGACCTGCCGATGGACTACGAGGCCTTCGCCGCGGCCGGAGCCATGGTCGGCCACGGCGGCGTCGTGGTGTTCGACGACACGGTCGACATGGCCGCCCAGGCGCGCTTCGCGATGGAGTTCTGCGCCGAGGAGTCCTGTGGCAAGTGCACGCCGTGCCGGGTCGGTTCGGTGCGGGGCGTCGAGGTGATCGACAAGATAGTGGCCGGTCAGCACCGGGACGAGAACCTCGCCCTGCTGGAAGATCTGTGCGACCTGATGACCGACGGCTCGCTGTGCGCGATGGGCGGGCTGACACCGATGCCCGTACGCAGCGCCCTCACTCACTTCCCCGACGACTTCCTCGGCGGGCGAAGAAGCCTGGAGATCCAACCCGTACAAGCGACTGGCGTGAGGACGGAGGGCACCGCATGACACTCCTCAAGGAACCCGACTTCGGAACACCGGAAAGGCCCGGTCCGGCGACGGTGTCGGTGGAAGTGGACGGCCTGCCGGTGAGCGTCCCGGAGGGCACGTCGGTGATGCGCGCCGCCGCGCAGGCCGGCGTCGACATACCCAAACTGTGCGCCACCGACAGCCTCGAGGCGTTCGGCTCCTGCCGACTGTGCGTGGTGGAGATCGACGGCCGGCGTGGCACCCCGGCGTCCTGCACCACACCGTGCGCCGACGGCATGAAGGTGAGCACCCAGACGCCGAAGGTGGAGAAGCTCCGCCAGGGCGTCATGGAGCTCTACATCTCCGACCACCCCCTCGACTGCCTCACCTGCCCGGCCAACGGCGACTGCGAACTGCAGGACATGGCCGGCGTGGTGGGGCTCAGGCAGGTCCGGTACGGCTACGAGGGCGAGAACCACCTCGACGCCGAGAAGGACACGTCCAACCCCTACTTCGACTTCGATCCGTCCAAGTGCATCGCCTGCTCCCGCTGTGTGCGCGCCTGCGGCGAGGTGCAGGGCACGTTCGCGCTGACCATCGAGGGGCGCGGCTTCGACTCCAAGGTCTCGGCGGGCGCCGGCGAGACCTTCATGGACTCCGAGTGCGTCTCCTGCGGAGCCTGCGTGCAGGCCTGCCCGACCTCGACGCTGCAGGAGAAGTCGGTCGTCGAACTCGGCATGCCAACCCGCTCGGTGGTTACCACCTGCGCGTACTGCGGTGTCGGCTGCTCGTTCAAGGCCGAACTGCGCGGCGACGAACTGGTGCGGATGGTGCCGTACAAGGACGGCGGAGCGAACGAGGGCCACTCCTGCGTGAAGGGCAGGTTCGCCTTCGGCTATGCCACGCACCCCGACCGGGTGCTCAAGCCCATGGTGCGGGACAGGATCACCGATCCGTGGCGCGAGGTCGAGTGGGACGAGGCGATCGGCACGGTCGCCCGGCGGATGCGCGAGCTCCAGGACCGGTACGGATCGAGTGCGATCGGCGCGATCACCTCCTCGCGGTGCACGAACGAAGAGGTCTACGTCGTCCAGAAGATGGTGCGCGCGGCCTTCGGCAACAACAACGTCGACACCTGCGCCCGCGTGTGCCACTCCCCGACGGGATACGGGCTCAAGCAGACGTTCGGCGAGTCGGCCGGCACCCAGGACTTCCGTTCGGTGGCCGAGGCCGACGTGATCATGGTGATCGGCGCCAACCCCACGGACGGGCACCCGGTGTTCGCCTCCCGGATGAAGCGCCGGCTGCGCGAGGGCGCGAAGCTCATCGTGGTCGACCCGCGCCGCATCGACCTGGTGCGCTCGCCGCACATCGAGGCCCAGCACCACCTCCAGCTCAGGCCGAGCACCAACGTCGCCGTGGTCAATGCCATGGCGCACGTGGTGGTCACCGAGGGGCTGGTCGACCGGTCCTTCGTGGACCAGCGATGCGAAGGGTTCGACGAGTGGGCGGAGTTCATCGCCCGCCCGGAGAACAGCCCGGAGGTCGCCGAAGCGATCACCGGGGTGCCGGCCGAGGAGCTGCGGGCCGCCGCCCGGCTGTACGCACAGGCACCCAACGGCGCCATCTACTACGGTCTTGGCGTCACCGAGCACAGCCAGGGCTCGACCATGGTCATGGGCATGGCCAACCTCGCGATGGCGTGCGGCAACATCGGCCGTGACGGCGTCGGCGTGAACCCGTTGCGCGGTCAGAACAACGTGCAGGGCTCCTGCGACATGGGCTCGTTCCCGCACGAACTGCCCGGCTACCGGCACGTCTCCGACGACGCCGTGCGCACCGTGTTCGAGAACCTCTGGGGCGGCACCCTCCTGGCCGAGCCCGGACTGCGCATCCCCAACATGTTCGACGCGGCGATCGACGGAACCTTCCGCGGTCTGTTCGTGCACGGCGAGGACATCGCCCAGTCCGACCCCAATCTCAAACACGTCACCGCCGCGCTCGAAGCCATGGAACTGGTGGTCGTACAGGACCTGTTCCTCAACGAGACGGCCAAGTTCGCGCACGTCTTCCTGCCCGGCGCGTCGTTCCTGGAGAAGGACGGCACGTTCACCAACGCCGAGCGCAGGATCAACCGGGTGCGCGCGGTGATGAAGCCGAAGACCGGCAAGCACGAGTGGCAGATCGTGAGTGAGATCGCCACCGCCATGGGCTACCCGATGTCGTACGACCACCCGAGCCGGATCATGGACGAGATCGCCTCGGTCACCCCCACCTTCACCGGTGTGTCCTTCGACGTGCTGGACAAGCTCGGCAGCGTCCAGTGGCCGTGCAACGAGTCGGCTCCGGAGGGAACGCCGGTGATGCACGTGGACGAGTTCGTCCGGGGCAAGGGCAAGTTCGTGGTCACCGCCTTCGTGCCGACGAACGAGCGCAGCACCCGGCGCTTCCCGCTGGTCCTGACCACGGGGCGGATCCTCAGCCAGTACAACGTCGGCGCGCAGACCCGCCGTACCGGCAATGTGGCGTGGCATCCCGAGGACATCCTGGAGCTGCACCCGCACGACGCCGAGGTGCGCGGCATCACCGACGGTGACATGGTCACGCTGGCGAGCCGTGTCGGGCAGACGACGTTGCGCGCGGAGATCTCCGACCGGATGCCGACCGGGGTCGTGTACACGACGTTCCACCACCCCGTGACCGGCGCCAACGTGGTGACCACGGAGAACTCCGACTGGGCGACCAACTGCCCGGAGTACAAGGTGACCGCCGTGCAGGTCGGTCTCGCGCGCCCGCTCCAGCAGAAGGAAGCGGAGCCGGCGGCGGACGACCTGGTTACGGTGGTGGACTGAGATGGCGGCCGCAGTGCCTCCGGAGCGCCGGATGGCCAACGACATCGCCGCGCACCTCGGGCACCTGCCGGGGGAGCAGGCCGCCGAGGCGGTCGCGGGCCACATCGGCAGGTTCTGGGATCCACGCATGCGCACTCGCCTGTACGAGTTCGTCGACGCCGGAGCGGACGGCCTCGACCCCTTGGTGGTCGCCGCGGTGAAGCTGATGCGCTGACCCGCTTGCGCGGGCCGGGCGGGAGGCGGCCCGGCCCGCGGTGCGGGTCCTCGATTTTGTGTTCCTCACCTATGGACATCTGGATTCACCGGCTCATACCGTATGCAATCCCAGTGCGAAGGGAGGCGGCACACACCGAGCTCTGTCACGCAAGGGAAGACGCGCATGTCAGCAATGCCTCAGGTGGTTCCCCCTTCCTACCGGGAAGTCACCGACGCGAACGGCCGCGTGTACCGGGTCGGAGAGACCGATCGGGCGGTCCTGGGCAGGCCCCGGGCCTGGATGGTCTGGCTCCCGTGGTTCGCCATGATGGGCATCAGCGTCTTCGAGTACGGCTACAGCTCCGCCGAGTCGACGCTGGAGAGCGTCCACGGCTGGACGCTGACGCAGGCGTTCTGGATCGCCGGTGTCTGGGCGGTCTTCCAGGCGGGGGTGGCCTTTCCCGCCGGGCGGCTGAGAGAGAAGGGAATCGTCTCGGCCAGGGCCGCGATGCTCGTCGGCGCGCTTCTCTCCGGCCTGGGCATGGCCTCACTCGCCCACTTCGGGAACCCGGCCCTCGTGATCATCGGCTACTCGGTGCTGGGCGGCACCGGCGCGGGCCTGGTGTACGCGACCTGCATCAACATGGTCGGCAAGTGGTATCCGGACAACAAAGGCGCCCGTACCGGCTTCGTCAACGGTGGCTTCGCGTACGGCACCCTGCCGTTCATCTTCGTCTTCAGCTACTGGTTCCACCCCGGGAACTTCGAGCTGGTGCTCGACCTGATCGCGCTGTTCATGGTCGTCACGGTGGCCGTCTGCGGCATGTTCTTCAAGGACCCGCCGAAGAGCTGGTGGCCGCACGACGTGGACCCGCTGAACCGGGGGACGACCGAGGACTCCGCCAGGGTCGCCGGGCGGCTTGCGAAGAACCCGCCGTCGGCGCGCCAGTTCACGCCGATGGAGGCGATCAGGACCGGGCAGCTGCCGCTGATGTGGTTCGCCTTGGTGTGCATCGGAGGGGTGTCGCTGTTCGGCATCAACTTCCAGGTGCCGTTCGCCAGGAGCCTGGGCTTCGGGCCACTGGTGGCCGCGTCCTCGGCGGGTGTGCTCGCCGTCGTCAACGGTGTCGGCCGGGCCGCGGTGGGCCGGCTGTCCGACACCCTGGGCCGTCGGCAGACGCTGACCCTGGTGCTGCTGGTGGCAGGCGTGGCGCAGTTCGGCGTCCTCTGGTCGGGCCAGGCCCACAACGAACCTCTCTTCCTGTTCTTCGCGTTCCTGAACGGATTCGGCGGCGGCGCCTTCTACCCGCTGTTCGCCGCGCTCGTGCCCGACTACTTCGGGGAGAACAACAACGCGCAGAACTACGGCCTGGTCTACAGCGCCAAACTGGTCGGCGGGGTGGGCGGCGGCGGTCTGGCCGCCTCGGTGATCAGCGCCTGGGGCTATACGGGCGGCTACAGCCTGGCCGGAGGCATCGCCTTCCTCTCCGCGGGGATCACGCTGTTCCTGCGACAGCCGGGACGGCCGCGCCGCGCGTCGAGTGCCGGGCAACAGGCCGGCGGCCGCACCGAGTTGACGGGGGCCGACGCGACCGGTTGAGCGGTCCGGCCTCCGGGCGGCCGTCCTGCCGGTGGTCAGCCGCCGATGGCGGACATCGGGCGTCGGGGCTGGAGGAAGGACGGGTCGTCGAGACCGGAGCCTGCCTTCTTGCCCCACATCGCGGCGCGCCAGCGTTCGGCGATGTCCTGATCGGACGCACCCGAGCGCAGTGCCGTGCGCAGGTCGGACTCCTCGCGGGCGAACAGGCAGTCGCGGACCTGACCGTCGGCGGTGAGCCGGGTGCGGTCGCAGTCGCGGCAGAACGGCCGGGTGACCGAGGCGATCACCCCGACCCGGGCGGGGCCACCGTCGACCAGCCAGCGCTCGGCGGGTGCTGAGCCACGCAGCGAGGAGACTTCGGGAGTGAGGGCGTAGCGGGCGCGGAGCTTTTCGAGGATCTCGGCGGCGGTGACCATGTGGCCGCGCTGCCAGCCGTGTTGGGCGTCCAACGGCATCTGCTCGATGAAGCGCAGCTCGTAGTCGTGCTCAAGGGCCCAGTCCAGCAGGTGGGGGGCCTCGTCGTCGTTGATTCCGCGCATGAGGACCGAGTTGACCTTGACCGGCACGAGTCCGGCATCGCGGGCCGCGGTGAGGCCGGAGACGACATCGTGGTGCCGGTCGCGGCGGGTGAGGGTGCGGAAGACCTCGGGACGCAGCGTGTCGAGGGAGACGTTGACCCGGTCGAGGCCCGCGGTGCGCAGGGCCTCGGTGGTACGGGCGAGACCGATGCCGTTGGTGGTCAGCGAGAGGTCGGGGCGTGGGGCGAGGGCGGCGCAGCGCTCGACGATGCTCACCAGCCCGGGGCGGAGCAACGGTTCACCTCCGGTGAAGCGGACCTCGGTGATGCCCAGTTCCGAGACCGCGATGGAGACCAGTCGCACGATCTCGTCGTCGGTGAGCAACTCCGGTTTGGGGAGCCATCGCAGGCCCTCCTCGGGCATGCAGTACGTGCACCGCAAATTGCACCGGTCGGTCAGCGAAACCCGCAGATCGGTGGCGATCCGGCCGTGGGTGTCGATCAACACGGCTACCCCTTCGCTCGAAGTGACGTGTGCCGGCACCGGGACAAGGCTCTGCGGCTCCCGTCGCCGGAGACTGTACATCCGACGAGGATACTGCATACAGTATTCATCACTTCCCCTTCGAGAGGAGCCGCCATGAAGATCGCAGTCCTTGGAGCCGGGGCGATCGGCGCCTACGTAGGAGCGGCACTGCACCGTGGTGGCGCAGAGGTGCATCTGATCGCCCGCGGTGAGCATCTGCGGGCGATACGGGCCCACGGGGTCCGCGTGAACAGTCCGCGCGGGGACTTCGTGGCCCGGCCGCACGCCACGGACGACCCGAGCGAGATCGGTGCCGTGGACTACGTGTTCCTGGGGCTCAAGGCGCATGCCTACCCCTCCAGCGGATCGCTGGTCGCCCCGCTGCTCGGGGACCGGACCGCGGTAGTGGCAGGCCAGAACGGCATTCCGTGGTGGTACTTCCACAAACTGGCCGGCCCCTACGAGGGCCGGCAGATCGAGGCGGTCGACCCCGGTGGCGCCACCAGCAAGGTCCTGCCGCCGGAGCGGGCGATCGGCTGTGTGGTCTACCCCGCCACGGTCATCGAGTCCCCGGGCGTCATCCGGCACCTGGAAGGCACCCGTTTCTCCATCGGTGAGCCGGCGGGCGGGGTCTCCCCACGGTGCACGGACTTGAGCGAAGCCATGATCGCGGGCGGGCTGAAGTGCCCGGTGGAGCAGAATCTGCGCGACGACATCTGGATCAAGCTGATGGGCAACGTCGCCTTCAATCCGATCAGCGCGCTCACCCGGGCGACGATGGTCGAGATCTGCCAACACCCGCCCACCCGGCGGCTGGTCACCCAGCTCATGGAGGAGACCCTCGACATCGCGGCCAGGGTCGGCAGCACCCCGGACATCTCGATCGAGAAGCGGCTGCGCGGCGCCGAAGGGGTGGGACACCACAAGACCTCGATGCTCCAGGACCTCGAAGCCGGCAAGCAGCTGGAACTCGACGCCATCGTGACCGCGGTGGTGGAGATGGCCGACATCTCCGGCGCCGAAGCGCCCACGCTGCGCGCGGTCCATGCCGCCACCGACCTCCTGGCGCGACGCGCCACGGCGGATTCGCGGGCCGCGGGGCCGGTGCCCGCCTGACGCGCTGACCTGCGACCGGAAGAAGGGGCGGCTTGCCGCGCTGGGTAGGCTTCGGCTGATCACATGGCATCCAGCTCTTCCGTTCATAGCGCTGGCGCGGCCCCGGGAAGAGAGGAGTCGGTCATGCTGTTCCGGCAGCTGGAATACTTCGTGGCGGTGGCAAGGGAGCGGCACTTCGCCCGGGCGGCGGAGTCCTGTTATGTGTCCCAGCCCGCGCTCTCGGCGGCGATCGCCAAGCTGGAGCGGGAGTTGAACGTCACGCTGATCAACCGCGGGCACAACTACCAGGGCCTCACCCCGGAGGGCGAGCGCCTGGTCGTGTGGGCGAAGCGGATCCTCGCCGAGCAGGACGCGTTCAAGGCCGAGGTGGCCGCCGTGCAGTCGGGCATCACGGGGACGCTGCGGCTCGGGACGGACCCCACGGCGTCGACGACGCTGGCGCTTCCCGTGGCCGCGTTCTGTGCGGCGCACCCACTGGCCAAGGTGCAGGTCCGTTCCCGCCTGTCGACGAAGGAACTCCACCGCCAGCTGCGCGACTTCGAGCTGGATGTGGCGATCGCCCACTTCGACCCGGGCGACCAGGAGGGACTGCAGGTCGTTCCCCTGTACCAGGAGAGGTACATGCTGCTGGTGTCCGACGACCAGCTGATGTCCCAGGCCTCCACCATGACGTGGGCGGACGCGGCCCAGCTGCCGCTCGCACTGCTGACGCCCGACATGCGGATCCGCCAGATCGTCGACACGGTGTTCGCGGAGAAGGGCTTCGTGGTGACCCCGCAGGTGGAGACGGACTCGATCGCCTCCCTCTACGCGCACGTGGGCGGCGGTGAATGGGCCAGCATCGTGCCGCACACGTGGTTGCGCGCGATGCCGGTGGTCGGCAGGACGAGAGCGCTGCCGCTGGTCGACCCGGAGGCCGGGGCCCAGGTCTCGGTGGCGATCCACGCGGCGACCCCCGGCTCGGTCGCCGCCCGGGCCTTCGTCAACGCGGCGACGGGCCTGTCGCTGGACGACTTCTTCGGCCAACCCCTGTCGACCGAGCATCGCGTGCGGTGAGCGGGCCCCCGCCCGCTCACCGTTGCCCGTACCGCGCCTCCACCGCCAGCCGGTCCAGCCCTCCTTTGGCCGTGTGCGGCAGAGCGGCGACGAGTTCGAGCCGGTCGGGCACCTCGAAGGCGGCCAGCCGGTCACGGCAGTACTGCAGGATCTCCTCGGCTCCGATGCTCTCGTCCGCGCGGACGACCACGGCGGCGCCGACCCGTTGCCCGTACGTAGCGTCGGGGACGGCGAACACGGCCGCCTCGCAGACTCCGGGACAGCCGGCGAGGACGTCCTCGATGTACTCGGGTGAGATCTTCTCGCCGCCGCGGTTGATGAGGTTCTTGATGCGCCCGGTGAGGGACAGGTACCCGTCCTTGTCCAGTGAGCCCAGGTCACCGGTGCACAGCCATCCGTCGGCGAAACCGTGCGCGGTCTCGGCCGCAGCGGCCAGGTAGCCGCGGGCGACGGTGGGACCGTGCACCCATACTTCGCCCTGGACGCCGACCGGGCACACGTGCCCGTTCCGGTCGACCACGCGAAGGTCCACTCCGGTCGCCCGGCCGACCGACCCGTGCTTCAGCGATCCCCGCTGCGGCAGCGGCTCGCTGGTCGCCTGGTGAGTGGATTCGGTCATGCCGTACGCGGACAGCAGCGGCGCACCGAACGTGCGCTCCAGCGCCCGCTGCGTGGCCGTGTTGAGAGGGGCACTGCAACTGCGGACGAACCTCAGGGGCGGCACCGGCGGGCCCGGGTAGTCGACCTCCGAGCGGTCCAGCAGAATCTCGTGGATGGTCGGGACCGCGGTGAACCAGGTGGCGGCCGCGGCGCGCATGTCGTCCCAGAACGTACCTGCCGAGAACCGTCCCCGCTCGGGCAGCAGCACACAGCCGCCGCTGGCCAGGGAGGCCAGGAGCGCCGCGAACAGCCCGTGACCGTGGAAGAACGGCATCACCGCGACCGTCGCGTCCGCGGGGTCCAGCTCGTAGGTGGCGCAGATGTTCCGCACGGACGCCGCCACGTTGGCGTGGGTCAGCGGGACCATCTTGGCCAGGTCGGTGGTTCCGGCGGTGAACAGGACGAGGGCGTCCTCGGGTACGAGCTCGGCTGCCGCGCCCCGGACATGGCGCACCGCACCCGCGCCGGTTTCGAGCGCGACCGCGGCCGTCCCGGCACGGGAGACGTCCACGCGCAGGGCCCAGGCCGGGACCCGAACCGGTGCGATCGCCGGGGCGTCGGCCGCGGGCGGACCGAGCAGGACCGCCTGCGCGCCCAGCGCTTCGAGCCGGGCGGACAGCTGTGATTCGGGCAGTGCGGGGTCCAGCGGAGCGACCACCAGACCGGCGCGCGCCGCGCCGAGCAGCGCCACGACGAACTCGGCGGTGTTGGCGCCGATCAGGCCGACCGCGTCGCCGCGGCGCAGCCCCGTGCCGCCGAGACGGGCGGCCACGTCGTCCGCCAGGGCCGCGAGGGCCCGGTAGGACAACTGCACCCGCTCCCCGGTGACGACGAGGGCCCGGGCGCGCGGACGTTCGCGCACCTGCCGGTCGAGGAGATCGACGAGACCCGTGATCGCCGGGGGCCGGTACCGGTTCGCGTCGCGCACGGATGCCGCGGCCGGAACGGCCATGACCCCACCTCCTCGCGCCAAGTCCGATGAAGCAGTCCTCTGCGAGCCTGCGGTGGTGCGCGGAGCGCGTCCAATACGTACTGGCGAACGGCCGATAGCAGCCGTCTATCAAGGGAGTTGCGACGCCTCCACCAGCCATCGATAGATGTTGTTTATCGGCTGGTCGTCGATGGGTCTTGGACGCGGGCGGGCGGGCTGCGGAAGGTGAGAGAAGTAGCCGCACCGGCATGACCTGCCCAAGGAGGACCTCGGACCATGACCGCCCCCTCGACACTGGAGACCGCGGCAGCAGCCGACGTTCCGACCGAGCTCACCGACGGGTACCACCTGGTCGTCGACGCGCTCAAGATGAACGACGTCGACACCATCTACGGGGTGGTCGGCATCCCGATCACCGACCTGGCCCGCCTCGCGCAGGCACAGGGCATCCGCTACATCGGCTTCCGTCACGAGAGCAACGCCGGACACGCGGCCGCGGCCGCCGGCTACCTCACGAAGAAGCCGGGCGTGGCGCTGACGGTGTCGGCACCGGGCTTTCTCAACGGGCTTGTCGCGCTGGCGAACGCGACCACCAATTGCTTTCCGATGGTCCAGATCTCCGGCTCCAGCGAGCGCCACCTCGTCGACCTCAAGCAGGGTGACTACGAGGAGATGGACCAGCTCGCCGCCGCGCAGCCGTTCGTCAAGGCCGCGTACCGGGTGAGCCGGGTGGAGGACATCGGTCGGGGCATCGCCCGCGCGCTGCGCACCGCCGTCTCCGGGCGCCCCGGCGGGGTCTACCTCGACATTCCCGCCGCGGTGCTCGGCTCCATCATGGACGCGGAGGCGGGCGCCAGGACGCTGAGCCGTCTCGTCGACCCCGCCCCGCGCCAACTGCCCGCGCCGGAGGCCGTGGACCGTGCGATCGAGCTCCTGGCAGGCGCCGAGCGGCCGTTGGTGGTGCTCGGCAAGGGCGCGGCGTACGCGCAGGCCGATGCCAGGATCCGTGAGTTCATCGAGTCCACCGGCATCCCGTACGTACCGATGTCGATGGCGAAGGGCCTGCTGCCCGACGACCACCCGCAGTCGGCGGCCACCGCCCGTTCGCTGGCGCTGAAGAAGGCCGACGTCGTCATGCTCGTCGGCGCCCGCCTCAACTGGCTGCTGAACCACGGCGAGGCACCGCAGTGGAACCCCGACGCCAAGTTCATCCAGGTGGACATCGAGCCCAAGGAGATGGACAGCAACCAGCCCATCGCCGCCCCGCTCGTCGGAGACATCGAGTCCGTGCTCGACGCGCTCGCCGAGCGGACCAAGCCGGGCCGGATCGCGGCCCCCGCCGCATGGCGGGAGGAACTGGGGGCCCGCTCGGCGCAGAACGTCGCCAAGATGGCGGAGCGACTCAAGGCCGACCCCCACCCGATGCAGTTCATGGGCGCCCTGAAGGCCGTACGTGACGTCGTGCACGCGCGCCCCGAGACGTACATCGTCAACGAGGGCGCCAACGCCCTGGACATCGCGCGCAACGTGATCGACATGCACGTACCGCGCCACCGCCTCGACAGCGGCACGTGGGGCGTCATGGGCATCGGCATGGGCTACGCGATCGCCGCCGCCGTCGAGAGCGGCGGCGCTCCGGTCGTGGCCGTCGAGGGCGACAGCGCCTTCGGGTTCAGCGGCATGGAGCTGGAGACGATCTGCCGCTACAAACTGCCCGTCGTCACGATCATCATGAACAACGGCGGTGTCTACCGTGGCGACGACGTCAATCCGCTCGACGACGCCCCGTCGCCGACGACCCTCATGCTCGCGGCCCGCCACGACCTGATGATCGAGGCGTTCGGCGGCAAGGGCTACCGCGCGACCACGCCCGCCGAGGTCACCGCCGCTCTCACCGAGGCGCTGGCCTCGGGCGGCCCGGCGCTCATCGACTGTGTGATCGACCCCTCGGCCGGCACCGAGAGCGGCCACATCTCGCACCTCAACCCCAAGGGCATCACCGTCGGCAACATCACGCCGGCGAAGAAGTGACCGCCTTCACCCCGCAGTCCGCCCCGCACGAGATCATTCACGAGAAGGAAACCAACATGAGTGAACAGCCGCTCGCCGGAATCAAGGTGATCGACTTCACCGGGGTCCAGGCCGGTCCCGCTTGTACCCAGATGCTCGCCTGGTTCGGCGCCGACGTCATCAAGGTCGAGCGCATCAACGGCGGCGACGTCACCCGCAAGCAGTTGCGGGACATCCCCGACCTCGACGCCCTGTACTTCACCATGCTGAACAGCAACAAGCGCTCGCTGGCCATCAACACCAAGACCCCCGAGGGCAAGGAGGTCATGGAGAAGCTGATCCGCGAGTCCGACATCCTCGTCGAGAACTTCGCGCCGGGCGCCATGGACCGCATGGGTCTCGGGTGGGACTACATCCACGAGCTGAACCCGCGGCTGATCTTCGGTTCCGTCAAGGGCTTCAACGACGACTCGAAGTGGAACGACCTCAAGGTCTACGAGAACGTCGCCCAGGCCGCCGGCGGCGCCGCGTCGACCACCGGCTTCTGGGACGGCCCGCCCACCATCAGCGGCTCGGCCCTCGGTGACAGCAACACCGGTATGCACCTGATGATCGGCCTCCTTACGGCGATCATCCAGCGCAACGAGACCGGTGAGGGCCAGAAGGTCTCGGTGTCCATGCAGGACGCGTGCCTCAACCTGACCCGCGTCAAGCTCCGTGACCAGCAGCGTCTGGAGAAGGTCGGCTACCTGGAGGAGTACCCGCAGTACCCGCACGGCGAGTTCGGCGACACGGTGCCGCGTGGCGGCAACGCCGGCGGCGGCGGTCAGCCGGGCTGGATCCTGAAGTGCAAGGGCTGGGAGACCGACCCCAACGCCTACATCTACTTCACGGTCCAGGAGCAGAACTGGGCGCGCACCTGCGAGGCCATCGGCCACCCGGAGTGGAAGGAGGACCCGGAGTACACCACCGCCCGGGCCCGCCAGCCGCACATCATGGAGATCTTCGGCGAGATCGAGAAGTGGCTCGCCGACAAGACCAAGTACGAGGCGGTCGACATCCTGCGTGAGTGGGAGGTGCCCTGCGCCCCCGTGCTCAGCATGAAGGAGCTCGCCGAGGACCCCGACATGCGCAAGAGCGGCACGATCGTCGAGGTCGAGCAGAAGGAGCGCGGCACCTACCTGACCGTGGGCAGCCCGATCAAGTTCTCCGGCTTCAAGCCCGACATCAAGGGCGCACCGCTGCTCGGCGAGCACACCGACGAGGTGCTCGCGGACCTCGGCTACGACGCGGCCGACATCCGCAAGCTGCACGAGGGCCAGGTCGTCGCCTGACCCGGAACACCACGGTGCCCCGCGTACGGTCCTCGTGATGCTGTCGGTCCATGCGGGACTCGCGTGACGTCGGTTCCCAAGACCCGGTTGTGGACTTGGGAACCGACGTTGTCGTTCGGGGTGGGTGCGGGTGTCGATGAGGCCGGGCGGGCCGGAGGAGATTCCGGCGGAGACGACGCGGGTGGGCCGTGCCGGCCGGCACTGCTGCCCGGTCACGCTTCGCGGCGCTTCCGCCGATCGAGTGGCGAGGCAAGCTCATCCGGTGCGACGGGTCCGCCGACGAGAACAGGTCGGCCGATGTCGGACGGCCAACTGGGCCGGACACGAGCAGTGAACTCCGCGAAGTCCCTCCGCAGGAAGCGCGGATCGGACGGCTTCAGACGGACCTGCTGACGGCCGTCCGCCCACCAGACCTCGAAACCGGCGACTGTGCCTTCGACGGGCCAGAGTTCCTCCTGCTCCGGCAACAGCAGGCGCGCCCTTGCACCGCCGCTTCCTCCTACAGCGCGAGCGGTGTCGCACCGACCCGGTAGCCGTCCTCGTCCAGCCGATGGCCACTCAGTTTCATGGGCCACAGGGCGACCGCGCGGTCGGTGACGGTCATGTCCGGGGCCTGCTCGGCGAGGCGGATCTCGAAGCGCTGGGCGTCGTCGAGGGAGCGTACCCAGGCGACGAGATGCAGGTTGTGCCGGCTGATGACACTGGCGCAGCGCCGCGAGCGATACCGCCGTCTACAACAACCTCAAGACACTGGGCGGCAGCATCGCGGGCGCCTGCTCCTCCGTCGTCCTCGGCTCGCTGGTCGTCGGTGCGTCGGACATTCCCTCCGGCACCGCCTGTCTCGTGCTCTGGGGCCTCGGCTTCATCGCGTGCGCCGTCGCGGCCGCGCTCCAGGCTTTCAGCGGGAGCGCGGCCCCGGACCCGGCGCGGGCCGTTCCGGCCTGATTCACGACAACACGTACGGTAAATGCGCTGTGGGGTCACGGCGCGAGAGCGAGCGCTCCGGGTGTGTCCAGGGCGTGCGCCCCGTGGTCCACACCCTGCCGTACAGCGACAGATCCCGCAGACGTGTGCTGCGCATACGAAGGCCCTCCCGTCCGCCGGACGGAAGGGCCTTTGACCAGGTGTTTGTTTCTCTGCGCCTCTGAGGTTCCCCGGGAAACTCCGGAACCTGCCGAGGACCTTCAACGGACGCCATTGATGTCGATCGGCCACCGGGCTCACGGCCGTCTGGGTGAGTCTGAACTGTGGAGTGTTGTTCGCGGTCTCGCAAGGCGGTACGAGTCGTTCGGGGCGCCGTGGTATGTGTGCGTGATGCCTGCGCTCCGTCCGGAGGGCGTCCAGAACGATTGGAGTGAGCGGGCATGGTCCTGGCAGCACGGCTGGTGTTGGCTGCGGTCTTCGGGGTCGCGGGCATCGCCAAACTCATGGACCGCGAGGGACTGCCTCGCGCAATCGCAAGCTTTGGCCTGCCAGTTCGAACGGGGATGCCGCTTGGATACCTTCTCATCTCCTGCGAGTTCGTCACAGCCCTGGCCCTTATCGTCAACCCATGGGCAAGAATCGGTGCGCTTGGAGCGCTCGGACTGTTGCTGACGTTCTGCCTGGCCATCGTGGTGAGCATCGCACGCGGCCGGACCCCGGATTGCCACTGCTTCGGAGGGCTACGCGCCACGCCGGTCGGGTGGGCCACGCTCGCACGCAACGGGCTCCTCGCAGCTACGGCGGGATTCGTCGCAACCGACGGGCGTGCCCCATGGTTCTTCACGGGCCTAGGGACCATCGCAGCGACGTGTTGGGTGGTGCTGGGACTCAAGCGATCCAGGAAAGTGCGACCGGGCATGGTCACACCGGGCTTTTCACTGCCTGACGCAACGGGACAAGTATGGACTCTCGACAGACTGTTTGCCGCCGCACATCAGCCACTCCTGCTTCTCTTCACTGATCACGCGTGCAGCGCGTGCGACGCACTGCTGCCACAGGTGGCCCGGTGGCAACAGGCCTATGCAGAACGGCTGACCATCGCAATCGTGAACGGCGGTCCCCCCGCAGACAGCGTTGCCTTCTCACGTGAGCACGGGCTGCGGAACCTACTGGTAGACGAAGACCGAATGCTGCTCACCACTTACGGTCTGACCGCCACACCCAGCGCAATGCTGATCGACACCGACCAGATCCTCGCCGCCGCGCCAGCAGTCGGGTCAGCAGAGATCGCTGACCTGGTGACCAGGGCACTCCAACCGCGTGGTAGATCAACGATCGCAAGACGCGCGCTGTTGTTCGCCTCGGCCACGCTGCTACCCGCCGTCATCTCCACCCGCGCGACGGCCCGCGGCGTTACCGGGGCGAACTGGCGCCCAAAGCAGGTGAAGTTCGCTGGGGGATGGCTCTGCAAACAGCGCTACGCGCTGTGTACTAAAGCCGCCTGCAAACCCTCGCCGAGCGACCCTAACGTCCTCATCTGCCGCTGCGTGGTGGAATACGGCTACTCCTACGGCTATACCTCGTGTGCAGAACGGGCACCAGTCGACAACAGATTGGTATCGACGTTCTCGACACAAAACACCAACCACCGTACCCGCACCATGACCTGCACATCCCCAGCACAATGGGCAAACTGTCTGGACGTGGACTGCGAAATCGACCCGCGCAACCCGAGACACGCTGTGTGCCGCTGCAAGTCCGTGGAGAGCGGCGACTTTTTCACATTCGGCGGAAACTGCGACACCAGCACCTGCACCTCCGTGATTTGGTCAGCGGCAACACCACCCGGAGTCCCCTTCCAAGCCGCGATGGAGAGCATCGGCCTATCAGTCACACTCCCCGAAGCATGCCCGACAGGCACGGACGACGATGACCTTCTCGCCTAGTACTCCAGCCGTAGATCGCTGGTGCGTCGTCCGACCGACTGCGCCTACGGGTGCGTGTCCGTGATCGCGATGACCTCGTCGAGGCGGTCCAGGGCAGCCTGCAGGTCGTCGACCTTGGCCTGGATGCGGTCGCGCTCGGCGCGCAGCATGGCTCGTTGCTCGGCGTCGGTGTGCCCGGAGTCCCAGCACGGAAGGAGTTCCGTGATCCTTCGGCTGGTCAGGCCGGCGGCGAACATCTGCTGGAAGAAGCGGACCAGGGGGATGGCGTCCTGCCGGTAGAGGCGCTGGCCGGACGGGCTGCGCTCCGCGATGAGCAGCCCCTGCTGCTCGTAGTAGCGCACGGCGCGTACCGAGACGCCGGCACCCCGTGCCACCTCGCCGATGCGGATCAGCCGCTCGGCCGCGGCCTCTGTGACGGTCATGGTGATTCCTCTCACCCCGGCCCTGATGACCAGCACTTGCCTCTGACGTCAACGTCAGGTTTTAGCGTACCGGGCATGGATATCAACAACTCAGTTGCCCTTGTCACCGGAGCCAACCGCGGCCTGGGCCGCGCCTTCGCCCAGCGCCTGCTCGAACGGGGCGCCCGCAAGGTCTACGCGACGGCCCGCCGACCGGAGACCGTGGACCTGCCCGGGGTCGAGGTGCTGCCCCTCGACATCGCCGATCCCGCATCCGTGAGGGCCGCAGCCGAGGCCGTCCCGGACGTCTCGCTGCTCATCAACAACGCGGGGATCCAGACGGGGACCGACCTGGTGACCGGTTCGCTGGACGCGGTACGGCACGAGCTGGAGACCAACGTGTTCGGCCACCTGGGAATGATCCGGGAGTTCGCGCCGGCGCTCGCCAAGAACGGCGGGGGCGCGATCGTCAACGTCCTCTCCGCCATGTCATGGTTCGGGGGCAAGGGCGCCAATGCCTACCACCTGACCAAGGCCGCCGCCTGGGCCATGACCAACGGCGTCCGCCTGGAGCTCGCCGAGCAGGGCACGCTCGTGACAGCGGTGCACCTCGGCCTGGCCGACACCGACATGGCCGCGGACTGGCCCGTGGACAAGATCGCGCCATCGGACCTGGCCGAAGCGGCGCTCGACGGTGTCGAGGCGGGCTCCGCCGAGGTCCTCGCCGACCAGTGGAGTCGGGACGTCAAGTCCCGGCTGCCGCTGACGCCGGAAGAGTTCAACGCCGCGATGGACCGCGCCCTGGCGGCGCTAACGGCGGCCTGAGGGGCCCCTCGGGCCGCACTGACTTCGGTCGGTTGCTTCTGAGGGCGGTCAACTAATACTCCATCCGCAGTTGCGGATCTTCATGTTGTGGCCTCGCGTCGGCGGTAGTGGCAGTCGCGGGCGCGGGCCTGGTGTCGACGACGCCACAGGGACCAGCGCAGACGATGGTCGCGTTGGTCGTACGGGGCCTTCTCCTGTACACGGCTCCGCTCGCCGGTCGACTCTGCCGCCCGGCCGGGACCGGCGCCCCAGCGCCGCAGCCCGGACGAGCGGCAGAGCCGACCGGGCTTGGCGAATACATGACCGGGCTAATACTCCAGCTGTAGATCGCGATCTTCGTAGTGCGCGGTCGCCCGGGCCGTCTCTCGTCCCGGATTGGTCCGACTGGTCGGATCTGCCGGTGGGTCGCGCCGGGACGTTCCGGGCGGCGGCAGAGCCGAGGTTATGAATGCGGCACCTGACCACCCATGAACATCAACCTCAGGAGCCACACGATGCGCCCCATCAGGGCAGCCTGTCTCGGCACGGCCACTGTGCTGGTCACCCTTCTCGCCTGTGCCCCTGTCGCGGACGCCGCCGCGACGGACACCGATTTCGCCCACGCCAAGGGCGGAGACCGAGTCATCACACTCATCGGCCATCTCGTGCAGCAGACGCGCTTCCCCGTCAACCCCGGCGGCCCCCCCGCTCAGGGCGATCGGACCGTCTTCCGCTCGGACCTCTACGACGAGCACGACAACCAGGTCGTCGGCGAAACCGACGGCACCTGCACCACCACCCGGGCCGCCGACATCAACAACCAAGCGGAGGTGTGCGTCGTGAACTACAACTTCCCGAGCGGCCAACTCACCGTGCAGGGGATGGTCTTCGGCAATCTCACAGCGAGCCCTCCCCCTTCGTTCGACAACGCGATCACCGGCGGCACCGGGGTATTCGACCGGGCTCGTGGCATGGTCCACGCCGACACGATCGGTGTGGGCAAGAGGCGCTTCACGATCGACCTCGACAGCTGACTGACCCTGCCCCCGCCCGGTGAGAAGGCTGGCCCGTCCACGGCACAGCCCACCGGCTCGACTGGTCCCCATGGGCGACGCCGCCACCAGGCCCGATCCCAGGCCAGCCATTACCGCCGACAAGCCGCGAACCAGACATGAAGATTTCGATCTACAGCTGGAGTACTAGTGTCCTGCGCCAGAGATCCGTCGGCAGAAGCGGGCGAGGGAGTCGAGGATCTCTTGGGCTGTCTTGGTCCAGATGAACGGCTTGGGGTCTT
>NZ_JBITGS010000037.1:0-91251 GCF_044457265.1 Streptomyces sp. NPDC050564
GGTCACACCACGCCCACCTCCATGCCGCTTGACACCAAACGACATGGGGTGTCTGACCAGCTGATCAGCACCTCCCGCACGCCGGGGGAACCTCACCTCCCGCAGGACAACGTAGGGAGCCTTTTCCAACCTCACGTTGAGGGTGCGCGGTGGAGAAGACTGCATTACTTCCTTGCATGTGCTCGCCCGACTGCGCCGTGTCTTCGGCCCGGCACCGGTGATCAGCTGCGGTCTTCGACGCTGCTGTCGGCGATCGCTCGGAACAGCTCGCGAGCCTGCTCGCAGAACTGCTCGACATCCGTGATGTCCGGCTCGTCACCGTCCGCCAGCATCCGGGCCTGGAGTTGCTCGGAGCGCAGCCCGCCGTAGCGAGCCCGCACCTCCGCGGTAACCGGCTGGACCGCGATGTGCAGGTGCTTGCGCGCGTCGCGGCCGTGCGACCACATGCAGACGTAGGTCTGCTCGGGGCGGCACAACGTCTCCACGACACGAGCGGTATCGCGCAGCAAGGGGCCGAGTTCCGCCGCTGCCGTGTCGTTGAGCTCCGCGATGGCCACGACGTGCTCCCGCGGACCGACGATCAAGGTGCCGAGATTCATCGGACCGACGACGTGGTTCACCACCCAAGCAGCGGTTTCGTGCAGGACGCCTCCGGGCAATTCCCGGCGACCGGCCAGAAGGTCGCACCCAAGACACCCCGTCACATCCACGTGCACCAGCCTATACGGAGCCGCAGCGATGAACTCGACCGCCAATCTGGTTGACGAGTCTGCCAGTTGGCCTGCACACGTGATGAAGCTCCTGGTAGACGGGTTCACGACCAAGATCGCCCGTGCTGCCAGGAGCTTCGTGTGTTTGTCGACCCGTCTGTCCTCGACCTGTCCACCCCGCACCTGCGCTTCCTGACCGACCGGCTGGCCGCGCATCGGTCGGCGTGCGGGACTTGGTGACGCCGACTTTCCGCCGGCCACCAGGCGCTGCTGGTCCTGGCACACCGGCGTCTGGGGCACACCTACGCGTAGCTCGCCGCTGGATTCGAGGTGGGCGTGAGCACGGTGTACCGATACATCACGGAAGCCGTCGGACTGCTCGCGGCGCGGGCGCCTGACCTCGCCACGGCGGTGACGGCTGCCTCGGCCAAGGCGTTCGTGATCCTGGACGGGACGCTGCTGCCGATCCACCGGATCGCCGCCGACCGGGCGTACTTCTCCGGCAAGCACAAGAAGCACGGGATGACGTGCAGTTCATCGCCGATCCGCACGGGAGACTGCTGTGGGCCTCGCCGGCCCTGCCCGGTTCAGTGCACGACATCAAGGCCGCCCGCACCCACGGCATCATCGACGCCCTCACCGAGGCGGGCCTGGCCTGCTGGGCGGACAAGGGCTACCAAGGTGCAGGCAGCGCCATTCGGGAGCCCTTCCGCGGCCGGTGGGATCGCCTCTCGACGGGTCAACGCGCGGTCAACGCCGCGCACGCCCGCATCCGGGCCCTCGGAGAACAGGCCATGGCGACCCTGAAGACCTGGCGCCTGCTGCGGAAACTCCGCTGCAGCACCACCCGAATCACCAGCCTCGTCCAAGCCGTCCTCACCCTTCACCTGACCTGCTCAAACTGAGACTGACAAAGGCTCACCGGCCTTCACCATCGCACCTCAGCCGTGACCTTGGCGGCCTTCAAACGGCCTCCCCATGTCCGCAGGTCATCGCAGACGACCTAAACGGTGCGCCGATCCACATCGCGTACGGTCAGCGCAGCGCGGGCCAGGATCCGCGAACGTGACTCTGTGACTCGATGTGTCACATTGACAGCCAGTACACCACGTCCGTGGACGTGGCCCAATGAAGCTCGCAGTTTGATCGAAGCTTCAGCCACAACTCTTGACACTTCCTCGGAGCGGCAGGAAGCCCCGGCCGACTGAACTCTGCAGCACGACCAAGGGCACCGTGAGTCTCTTGTCGTCAGGCCAAATCCGTCCATGGAGCTATGACCCAGTGGTTGGACTTGAGGACCTGGCCTGCGAAGGTCACGTCGACCTCCGAGACGAATCGGAACCCAACCGACCGGCAAATGCCGTTCGACGCCGCGTTGTTCGACGCTGGAAAGGCAGGCACGACTCCCCAGCGGTCCTGATCCCGGGCCTGCTCAAGCAAGGCACGGACCGCGCGTCTGCCCAGCCCCTGCCCTTGAAACTCAGGCAGAACCATCCAGCCGATCTCCGAGATCGCCCCATCTTCGGTGTCGTGGGACCAGATGGTCACTGTCCCCGCCACCACATCGGGGCTGGTCGGATCAGGAACGATCATCTTGAACCATGCGAGGTCCGCTGCTGCCTGCTGGGCATCCCGTCTGACCTTGTCCGCCATCCCTTTACACGGCAACGGTCCGCCGAGGTCGGTCATCATGACGGGATCGCATCGCATCCGAACATAGGCATCGACGTCGTCCGGCGAGACGTTGCGCAGCTGCACTGACTCCTCCTCGGTTTCATCGGGATGGTCCCACGGCTTGAGGGCAGGACCACGGTGGCCTGGGCTCTGCACACTGCTCTCCGGACCCGGCTGGCGCCGAAACAGCATCTGATCGAACTCCATCAGAACCGGAACTCCTTAGCGTTCGGCGCCCCGGTAGCCACCCGGCTGACGCGGAATGCGAAGCTGCTCATATGAGTGCCGCCTGCCGCGCCGACCAGCGCCCGAACCGCACCCGTCGTAGCCGCGCCGCCCTGCTCACCGCCGTCGCCGCGCTCGTCCTGTCCGCGTGTGGTTCCGGGGGAGCGGGCAACACCGACTTCGTCGCCGGCAAGAATGGCGTCGACACCGCGGCCAAGGGCCACCGGACCGCGATCCCCGACCTGTCGGGCAAGACCATCGACGGCAAGCAACTCGACGTCCGCGACTTCAAGGGTCAGGTCGTCGTCGTCAACGTCTGGGGATCCTTGTGCGGGCCGTGCCGGGCCGAGGCCGCCAACTTCGAGCGGGTCTACCAGGACACCAAGGACCAGGGCGTGCAGTTCGTCGGCATCAACACCCGCGATTCCAGCACCAGTCCGGCCCTGGCCTTCGAGAAGGAGCATGGCGTCACCTACCCGAGCCTGTACGACCCGACGGGCAAGCTGATGCTCCGCTTCAAGAAGGGCACGCTGAACCCACAGTTGATCCCCTCCACCCTCATCATCGACCGGGACGGCAAGGTTGCGGCCCGGACGCTCCAGGCGCTCAGCGAGGACAACCTGCGCAAGATGGTCAACCCCGTCCTCGCGGAGAAGTGACCCGACGCGTCCCCCTCGCCACACCCCATGGGTTTCACTCGGTTGGTCCTGTCCTTCGCCGTGCCGGCTCTACCCGGCGCCAGCCCTGGCCAGCTTTCGCTGGTGTCGTACTGGCCTGCCAGGTGCTTCCCCTCGAGACTGCTCGTATCCGCTTGCAGGTGACCGCTGGGGGGTGAAGCCCCGCACTGTGGTCGGCGGAGCCTTGTGGTGGGTGTAGGGACAGGGTCACTCGTTCCCGAGCGTCCTGCCCTGGAGGGCCGACACGAACGACGTCGGCACGGACTGATCGGGCCGTGGGAGGTGCTGCGGGAATTATTCCTCGACAGCAGTGGCCCGGCATTCACGCTCTGCTATTGCGGCTGAACGGCCGCGGGCCAAAGATGCGGGCGTGGGGAGCGGGGATGGCGGAGGGGAGCACTGTGAATCTCATCCACCTGGCCGACCGGGAGAGCCGAAGCGGCGGATGACAGTCCCGCCGGGACATGCCGGGCTGCTGCGCCAACCACTCCACGGTGAGTGGCTGATGCATGTTGAGCAGTGCCTACTTGTGTAGCTGCGTCAGCCCTTCGGCACGTTCGGGCCGCACGGGTACGCCGATCTAATGGGTCTGGCCACCGGTGCGGTGAGGGGCGGTAACGAGCATCAATAGGGACAGGGGCAGGAGTGCTGACGGCCATTCCTGGGCCGTTCACCCTGCCAGGAAGTGGCCGTTTGGCTGTTTCACTGCGGTGAGCGTCGCGTAGACCACGACGTTGCCCTGGTATCCGGTGTCGTTGACGTAGCCACCGCAGGTGATCACCCGTAGTTCGGGCAGGTCGGAGCTGCCGTAGACCTTGTCGTTGGGGAATCTCTCCTTGTCGTAGACCTCCACGGCGGCGACGGTGAATACGGCCGTGCGCCCATCTGCCCGGCTGATCTCGATCGTGTCGCCCTTGGTCAGGGCGCCGAGCTCGTAGAAAACGCCGGGCCTGCCCGTGTGCATGTCCACATGCCCCGTGGTCACGGCTGTGCCTGCCGAACCCGGTGCCGTGCCCTCGCCGTACCAGCCGGCAAGGTTGGGGTTGTCGGCGGGCGGAGGCCGCAGCGCCCCGGCCCTGTCGAGGTCCAGCTTTGTCATGGGGGCGTTCACGTTGATGGCGGGGATGCGAAGCCGGACGGGCTTCGCGGGGGGCAGCGGCTGGACGGCAGGGAGTGTTGCTGAGGCAGTGC
Source organism: Streptomyces sp. NPDC050564 (assembly GCF_044457265.1). Taxonomy (NCBI): domain Bacteria; kingdom Bacillati; phylum Actinomycetota; class Actinomycetes; order Kitasatosporales; family Streptomycetaceae; genus Streptomyces; species Streptomyces sp. NPDC050564. The sequence goes on from NZ_JBITGS010000037.1 coordinate 4,478, forward strand.
GGCCGGGCGTGCGGCCTGCCGTGGGGGTGGAGAAGGCCTGGCCGGCCGAAGGCTGCGGTGGCTGCCTGTCGAGCATCGCGCCGATCACCAGCACGCTACCCGTCACCAGTGCCAAGGCCAGATATTTGACCGGGGGGACGAACGTGTGGGGAGGCGCGCTGGTCTTGTGCGGGGGTTCCATCGCGGTTGAGCCTCTTGCCTGCAGCCGGGTGGGGTTCATTCCCGCGGCCCCCGGGACGAATGCGGTGCCGGGGGCCGGTGCGGCGGGAGCTGGGTGGTCAGGTTCGGTTGCCGTGCGAGCGGCGGCGCATCCTCACCAGCCACCCGGCGGCGGCTGCGGCGAGCAGCGCACCGCCCACGGCAATTTGCGTATCGGTGTCCGTGGCGTCTCCGAAGCCGGCTTCGACCGCGCCGTTCGGATGCCGGCCGGTGATTCGGTACGTATCAGTGATCTTGGTCCGTGGTGGGCACTTTACGGTGACCGTGTCGGTGTCGGGCCTTCTCCCTTCCGGCACCTGGAACTCGCCGGTGAGCTCGCCCACGCGGTCGCCTTCGAAAAGGTGGAACGAGCCCCCCGCCTCCGACTCGCCCTTGCCGTAGGTGACGTCCGCGCCGCAGGCCGTGGTGGTGACGGTGACCGTAGAGCCCGGGGAGGCATTTCCCGGGCGGATGTGGAGATCTGAGTCATCGGCGGAGGCAGCGGCCGGACTCTGCAGAGCCAGGACACCGATGACCAGGCCGATACCAACGCCAACGGGTGTGTTTCGCAAGGGAATCCTCCACGCTGCAGTGGCCGGCCTCTCCGCACGGCGCCCCTGTGTGCTCTACCGACGAGGCAACCGACACTCCGTCAGCTCCGCAACAGGAGGCATCGGCACATGCGTCACTCGGGCAGGCGTAGTGACTCCTCTCGCATGAACATTTACGCAGGTCGCTGGAGCAGAGACCGACACCGTGGAGGCATTGCCGAAGGTGAGCGGATGGGCTAACGGCACTCATCCCCAAGCCGGCCCCTGGCACGCTGTCGGTACCAGCCCGGCCGAGCGACGTCCGTCTCTTCATAGGCGGCGCCGATACCCATGACACCAAAGCCCTGGACGCCGACAAAGGGGCCTCTGGTGCCCGGCTCGACCTCACGGATCGGTTCGATGGCGTTGCTCATGAGGGGTTCAGCCGTGCTGCGCAGGCGCGTACGTGACTGAGAACAACCGGACAAGCGCTACCGCCTCGGCCCGCACGGTCACCTGCGACTGGACGACCTTTCAGCAGCACGCCCGCCAAGGCCCTGACGACCTCAGCGAAGACGGCGACCTCACTCTGCGCCGTGCACTTGCCCTGGTCCGTGGCCGCCCCTGAACGTCGGCACGACATCGAATGCGGCCCTGTCTGGCTTTGTTCACGAGGTCCGGACCTCGTGAACAAAGCCAGACAGGGCTCAGCGCGCGGCCTGGAGGTACTTCAGGACGGCGAGTACACGCCGATGGTCGTTCGGTGATTGGTGCAGGTTCAGCTTCTGCAGGATTTGCCGGACGTGGGCCTCCAGCGTCTTGGGGCTCATCAGCAGGTTCTCGGCGATGGCCGTGTTCGAACGCCCCTCGGCCATGAGTGCCAGCACCTCGAGCTCTCGCGGGGTGAGGCCCGCGAGCGGGCTGGGATCGTGCGGCCGCCGCATCAGCGTGGTCACGATCGTTGGATCAATGACGCACTCGCCCTCGATGACGCGGTGCAGCGCATCGACAAGCAGAACGATGTCTGATACGCGCTCTTTGAGGAGGTATCCGAGGTGCTGTGGCGCGTTGCTGAGCAGACGCATGGCGTAGTGGGCTTCGAGATACTGGGACAGGACCAGTACGCCCATGGCGGGATGCATGGAGCGGATCCGCTGGGCTGCGACGAGGCCCTCGTCGGTGTATGTCGGCGGCATCTTGATGTCCACGATCACTGCGTCGGGGGCGGTGGAGTCGAGCCTACCCATGGCGGGTGAGCCGGCCGGCGGGGGAGTGGTGCGTGCTCTGCCGGCCTCGGCGTGGCCGTCGCGTCAGCCGATCGGTGCCGGCATGGGCCGGACGTCGTAGTGGAGGCGGATCGTGTCCCCGGTGGCGGGGTCGGCCAGTTCCACGCTCCAGCCGTCGGCGAACTGGTCTACGCCGGGGGCCATGGGGATGGTGCCGGAGATGAGGACGGCGCCGGGCGTGAGCGCGCCGCGCGAGCGCAGTACGTCGATCCAGTAGGCGGGGGTGAGGAGTTCGGCGAGGGTGCCGTGCTGGATCTCCGTCGGCGTGCCGCCGTGGGTGACCCAGGCGCGCAGGACGAGGTCGTCGATGCGGGACTCCACATCGGCCAGGCGCCAGGCGCGGCGGGCGAGGACGTCGGGGCCGGCGTTCTTGCTCCAGGCCACGCCGTGCACCTCCAGGTCGCGGTCGGTGTGGTCGCAGGCGGCGGTCAGCAGCAGCTCTCCGCCGTCCGCCACGACGAGCGCCCATTCCGCCTCGCCGGAGGTGTGCCCGTGCTGCGTGTGGACGCGGTCGGTCTGCTGGGCGAGGTAGGGGAGGGCCTGGTGCTACCCGGGAAAGGACACGCCGGACCCGTGCCCGGCCACCCTCTAGCCCGCGAGCAGCACCTTGAGCGTCGACTCCAGATGGTGGTCGATGGCGGCACATGCGGCCTGCGCGTCACCGGCCGCCAAGGCGTCCAGGATGGCCTCGTGTTCCTCCAGCACCGCTTCCTGGCGTCCCTGCTGGTTGAAGAGGGCGACCACTCCGGCTCGGACCTGGCGGCTGCGCAGGCCGTCGTAGTGCCGGTCGAGGAGGGCGTTGCCGACGGCGGACACCAGGGCCGAATGGAAGCGGTGGTCCACGGCGATGAACTCCCGGGCCTGATCGGCGCCGGTGAGCTCGCGCTGCCGTTCCAGCAGGGATCGCAGCCCCGCCACCGGCGCCGCTCCGCCGGAGACGAGCTGCTGGGCGGCGTACCGCTCGACGATGCCCCGCAGCTCCATGAGCTCGCGGATCTCCCGTCCCGTCAGGGGGGACACCCGGGCGCCCCGCTTGGGCACCAGCTCGACCAGGTCCTCGGCCGCGAGCTGCAGCAGCGCTTCCCGGACGGGCGTGCGGGAGACGCCGATACGGTCCGCGAGCTCCTGCTCCGACAGGAAGGCGCCCTGCATCCCGGGATCCGTCAGCACCGTGTCCTTGAGATACGCGTACGCCTTCTCCCGACCGGACGTCACGGCAACCCCCAGCTCTCGCATACAGCTTGTATACGGACGCTACCACGCACCTTCGGAGGGAGTCTTCGACGACGGCGCATCCGTGAAGCGGACAGACACCCTGGCGACCGGCACCCCCGAGTCGTGAGGGCCGAAGCTCCCGCGCGGAGACCGGGCCAGGCTCCGGCCGGGCGGCGGCCGTCCCGAGGAGGACTGCGCGCCGTTCCCCTGACGGAGGCGCCTGCCACCGGAGGTCCGCGCACTCGCGAGGGCATTCCTTACGAATTGCTGCCACGGGTCACTCTGGCCTGCACCGAACTTCCAGTCAACGATCTAGTGGGCCCCGCTCGGGGACGATGCCTACGGCGTGCCGGGAAGCCGGACCGTGACGAGGAGACCGCCGGCGGGGCGGGGAACGAGGCCGAGGGTCCCGTCGTGGGCGCGGACGATGCTGTGCACGATGGCCAGGCCGAGGCCGACGCCGGCGTGCTCGTCGGTGCGTAGGCGTTCCGTTCCGCGCCGGAAGGGTTCGGTGAGGGTCGGCACCAGTTCCGGTGGGAGCGGATGACCCGTGTTCGCGACCCGCACCACGCTCGCGCCGCCCTGCGCCTCGGTGTGGACCGTCACGGTGCCGCCGACGGGGAGGTTGTGGACGATGGCGTTCTGGACGAGGTTCGTCACCATCCGCAGTAGGAGCTCCGCGGAGCCGCTGGTCCGTGTCGCTGCGCCGGTGACGTCGAGCGTGATCCCGCGCTGTTCGGCGAGGGGGAGCAGGGTTTCGGCGGCCTCTTCGGCGACGAGGGAGAGGTCGACACTCTCGCGGGTGAAGTTCCCGCGGTCGCTGCGGCTGAGCAGCAGGAGGGCCTCGGTGAGGTCGATCGCGCGCGTATTGACAGCCTGCAGGCGTTCGAAGAGTTCGTCTTGGTCCCGCGTGCGGTCCCTGCGGGCGACGTCGAGCAGCGTCTGCGAGATGGCCAGCGGGGTGCGCAGTTCGTGGGAGGCGTTCGCGGCGAACCTCTGCTGCTCGGCGACGTGCGACTCGAGTTGTTCGAGCATGGTGTCGAACGTGTCGGCGAGTTCACGGAATTCGTCCTGGCGGCCTTCCATGCGGATCCGGTGGGACAGCGATCCGTTCCCGGCCGTCCGTGCCGCGGCCGTGATCTGTGTGAGTGGTGCGAGCATCCGGCCGGCGAGGATCCATCCCCCGACGAGGCCGAACACGAGCAGGAAGGCCATCGCCACGGCCGCGGCGGGGGCGAAGGTGTGCTCAAGGAGGTAGCGGTTGGGCGAGATCCCCAGAAGGCCTTGGGAGTTGTCGGGTACGTAGCGCAGCAGGAACCCCCACACCACGGCCAGCAGGAGAGCGCCTGCGACGGCGAGGAACCCGGCGTAGCTGAGGGTGAGTTTCAGTCGGACGCTGAGCCCTGGGCGTCTACGCATGCGTACTGCCGGGGCGGGTGGTGTCGGGGCCGGTGTCGATGCGGTAGCCGACACCCGGCACCGTGGCGATGATCCATGGTTCGCCAAGCCGTTTGCGCAATGCGGAGACGGTGATGCGGACGGCGTTGGTGAGGGGGTCGGCGTTCTCGTCCCAGGCCCGTTCCAGCAGTTCTTCGGCGCTGACGACCCCGCCTTCGGCGGCGACGAGGACTTCGAGCACGGCGAACTGTTTGCGGGTGAGCGCGACGTAGCGTCCGTCGCGGAAGACCTCCCGGCGGAAGGGGTCGAGGCGCAGGCCCGCGATCTCGCGGACCGGGGGCCGGGCGTACGCGCGCCTGCGATCGAGCGCCCGCAGCCGCAGGACGAGCTCCCGCAGCTCGAACGGTTTGGTGAGGTAGTCGTCGGCACCGAGTTCGAACCCGGATGCCTTGTCGTCGATCCGGTCGGCGGCGGTGAGCATGAGAATCGGGATGCCGCTGCCGGAGGCGACGATGCGCCGGGCGACCTCGTCGCCGGAGGGGCCGGGGATGTCGCGGTCGAGGACCGCGAGGTCGTAGGAGTTGACGCTGAGCAGTTCCAGGGCGGAGTCGCCGTCGCCGGCGATGTCGGCGGCGATCGCCTCCAGCCGCAGACCGTCACGGACGGCTTCTGCCAGGTAGGGCTCGTCCTCCACGATCAGTACGCGCATGTCTGAAGCCTAAGGAGCACAACATATCGCTGACGTATGTGAAGACGTGTGCACACCGGACACGCGACTCAGCCTGCCGGTGCCGGCGCGGGGCGAGGCTGGTTCGACGGCGCTTCCGCCGTAGTGCGCCACCAGCGACGCGACGCCAGCGCGGCCAGCGCGGCGCCGGCGGCGTTGACCAGAACGTCGTCCACGGAGGACACCCGGTCCAGCCGCAGGACGTACTGTGCGGTCTCGACCAGGACCGAGCAGCCCGCCCCGAGTGCCAGGATCCGTGGCACGGACGCGAGCGCCGCGAACCGCATCGGGGCGAAGAACCCCAGCGCCGCGAAGACCAGCAGGTTGCCGACGATCCCGAGCGGCCCCATCGTGACCAGGTCCCTCAGCGGTACCAGGCTCACCCGCTCGGGGACGTTGCCGACCCCACCGCCCGGCATCATGGTCAACCACACGAAGGGCAGCGTCCCGTGGACCATGCCCACCTCGGCCAGCGACTTGCGCCACGCCCACGCCGATGTGACGCCGGCGGCACGCCGAACGCGTGCCAGAACCCACACCACCAGCGCGGCCAGCGGCAGCGCGACCAACGTCATGAGCACCACACCGTTGAACGTGTCGTAGCAGCCGTGCCACCGCCCGGCCATGCACCGCGGAGCGGACATCATGAGCGGCCGCCGCACGACGAACACGGCGCTCGCCAGGCCGAGGACCGCCAGGCTGACGAGCACGATGCTGCGCGTGCGGCAGGGCGGTGCTGACAGGGATGCGTCCGGGTTCATGCCCCCATTGGAGTTGGAGGGCCGTTGCGGTGGCGTATGCGATTTTCGATACGCCCGCGATACACGGAATCCCCGGCGTCCAGGAACTGGCGCAAGCCGGCGGTGAGTTCAAGCATCCTCCTCGCTCGCCCGGTCTTCGTCGCTCAGCGCGTCGGAGACACTTCCCATCGCTGACATCAACGTCGGCGAGTAGCCCCGGAGTTCAGCAGCCAGGCGGGGCTGGGCGTCCGGGGCGGAGGTGTGGCAGAACGCCTAAGGATCGAACTCCTGAAGCGGGTGGCGCAGATTCGAATCCTGCCGGGGGCGCAGAAAAAGGGGTCGGTCAGGAGGGTTTCGCTCCCAGGCCGGCCTTTCGCCGTTTCAGGCGCCGTGCCGCATGCGTGCCGCTCCAGGTCCTGATCGACGCGGTCACTACGGGACACGGTCCTGATCTCTACTGCCCGTTTGGCGAACTTCCGGTAACGCCGCGGTGCTGGGCCGGCGGTAAGGCCTCAGGGTTGACGAAGGGTGAGCTAACGCCACATACGGTTACGCCGCATACGGTTGATCAGATACGAAAGCTTCCCTAAGACGGATGAAGTCGCCTAAATTAGTCCGATTAGGATCGGATGTAGATCGCTGCGGGTCCACATCCGATCGCATGCGGCCCAGCGGGTACCCAAGCGGTGAGCGGAGGCGACAGTCGGAAGTGGTGAATACCAGAAGCGGCGATGCGGACAACACCGGCCCGTCCATACCCCACGTCCCCCATCCGCTGCACCCACCGCAGGGCCTGGGGACCATGCAGACCGCACGGCCCTTGGAGCGACACCGCATGCGGATGCGACTGCTCGACGCCGTGGACGAGGACCGGCGCGATGTCGAAGTGCTGCTGACCGCGCTCCAGCAGGCGGTAGCCGAGGTGCACGGCCTGGGCGGCATGGTGCATCTCCCGGGCGGCGGCATGAGCGGCATCCTGTACCTGGTCGCCGACAGTGGCCTGCCGGAGTCGATGACCCGGCCCTGGCTGATCATCCCGGTACGGGGCGCGGCGCCGCCGAGCAGGGCCGCCCGCAACGACACCATCGCCTGGCAGCCCGACCTGGCCCCGCCTGACCCGGTGCCGGGTCGGGACCCCGCCGCCCTGTGGCCTTCCCGACTCCCCGCCGACATCGGTCACCTGGCCGTCCCCATTCCGAGCGGTGGCTGGCGACGCGGCGCGCTGTCCGTCCTCTTCGCTCCGGGCGCCGAGCCCGGTGCGGCGGAGCGCGCGTTTCTGAACGAGGTGGCGGCGTGGATGTCCGGGAGGCTCAGGTCGTCCGGAATCCTCAATCCGTCCTCCACCTGCTGCGCGCTCTGGAGAACGGGCCAGGAACGCGGGAGGCCGCCTCCCCGTGGGACGCGGAACGGGAGCCCTCCATCACGTATACCTGGGACCTGCGCACCGGCGAGCTGACCTCCGACCTGCCCGTCGAGGAGGTACTGGCCGGCATCGATCCGGAGGTGATGAGCGGCGGCATCGAGGCATGGGCAGAGCTGATCCACCCGGACGACCTGCCAGGAGCGGTAGCCGGCTTCGACACGGGCATCCAGCTGCGCGGCGGCTTCCAGAACGAGTACCGGATCCGGCGCCAGGACGGCACATACCTCTGGATCGAGGCCCGGGCCCGGACGATCACGGACGAAGACGGGACGCCGGTGAAGGTGATCGGCACCCTTCGGGACAGCAGCGAAACGCATGCCGCAGCCGAGTCGGTGGGGCGGGCGCTGCGACACATGAGCGACGGCTTCGTCTCCCTGGACACGGACTGGCGCATCGGATTTCTCAATCAGGCCGCCGAGCGGCTCCTCGGCGCCGCGGGAGATGTGGCCGGAGCCCTGCTCTGGAACATTCCCGCGGTGCGTGCCGTGCCGGGACTGGAGCAACGGTGCAGGGCCACGGCGGCCGAGGGCCAGCCGGCCGAATTCGACGTACCGGGGTCGGACGGGACGTCCTGGTACCACCTGCGGCTGGTGCCGGTGCCGGAAGGCCTCACGCTCTACATCACCGACACCACCGAGCGGCATCTGCGGGAGGCCGAGCGGGCCGCCGCGGAGCGGTCGGCCGCGGAGCGGGCGGCCCTGGTGCAGCGGATCACGCGGGAGCTGGCCGAGGCCGTCACGGCCCAGGATGTGATGGCGGCGGTGGCCGACGGCGTGATGACACCCCTCGGGGCCACCGGACTCGTCATGCTCGGTGTGGTCGGCGACCGGCTGAACGTGGTCGGCTCCCGTGGGTATCCGGAGCGCTTCACCCGGCTGCTGGACGGGCAGTGGACAGTACGGGACACCACGAACCCGGTGGGGGAGTCCCTGCGCACCCGCACCCCCCTCTTCATCTCCTCCCCGGAGGAGTTCCTGAAGCGTTACCCGAGGATCAAGACCCTGATCCGGGAGGGCGGCAAGCAGGCGTGGGCCCTTCTGCCGCTGGCGGTATCAGGGCGTGGGATCGGCGCGGCGGTGATCTCCTTCGGCCGACCGCGGGTGCTGGACGATGACGAACGAACGCTGCTGACCGCGCTCAGCGGACTGATCGCGCAGGCCCTGGAGCGGGCCGGGCTCTACGACGAGGCGACGACCCGGGCCCGTACCCTCCAGCGGAGCCTGCTGCCGCAGGCACTGCCCGAGCTGCCCGAGGTGACGACGGCAGCGCGCTACCAGCCGGCCAAGCAGGGAGCCGACGTCGGCGGCGACTGGTACGACGTGATCCCGCTCTCCGCGGCCCGGGTGGCGCTCGTGATCGGCGACGTCATGGGCCACGGCATGGCCGAGGCCGCCACCATGGGCAGGCTCCGCACGGCCGTCCGCACCCTCTCGGAGCTTGAGCTGCCGCCCGACGAAATCCTCGGCCACCTCAACGACATCGTCGGTGAGCTGGGCACCGATGCCTTCGTAACCTGCCTGTACGGCATCTACGACCCGGTGACCCGGCGTCTGTCATACGCCAGCGCCGGACAGCCGCCCCCGGCAGTGGCCCACCCCGACGGCACCGTCACCTTCCTGTCCATGACCCCGGACCCGCCACTCGGGGTGGCCGCTCCGCCCTTCGAAACCCTCGAGACCCTCCTGCCCGCCGACAGCTTGCTCGCCCTCTACAGCGACGGCCTGGTCGAGAGCAAGGACAGGGATGTCACCACCGGCATGAGCCGCCTCGCCGAGCTCCTCTTTGAGTCCGTGAACGCCATGCCGACGTCACCGGCGGACGCGTCCGACCTGGACGCCCTGTGCGCCACCCTCACCTCCGCTCTCCTCCCCGCCCACGGCGCGCTGATAGACGACGCTGCCCTGCTGCTGGCCCGCACCCACCCGCTGGACGCGGAGAATGTCGCCGAGTGGCCGTTGCCGCAGGACCCGGTGGCGGCGGGCCAGGCCCGCGACCTGGTCCGCGCCCAGCTCAAGGACTGGGACCTGGCCGACGAGGACCTGACCATGACCACCGAACTCCTGGTCAGCGAGCTGGTCGGGAACGTCATCCGGCACGCCTGCGGCCCCATCCGGCTGCGCATGCTGCGCAGCCGCACACTGATCTGCGAGGTCTCCGATGCCAGTCTGACCACGCCGCACATCCGCCACACCTCCGCCACCGACGAGGGCGGCCGCGGTCTGCAGCTCATCTCCGCACTCTGCCAGCGCTGGGGCACCCGCCACACCCGCACCGGCAAGTCCATCTGGACCGAACAGCCCCTCCCACCGCCTCAGTTTGATCTTTAACCTCGTGCCCGCCGGCGGCGTGCACGAAGGCAGCCTTCCCTTCCGCGCGGGGAGTTCGCCCCCAGTTGGCCGCCCGGTCACCAGCACTGCGTCGACACCGTCCTCGCACACCTGCCCGAGGTCTCCAACTTGTGTGCCACGCCGATGAGATGGGCCTTGGGGCCGCTGCGCGGCGCCGGCCCGTAAAGGGCTAGGGTGGGCGGCATGTCCGCCCCGGAACTGATCCGCATCGTCTCCCGCGACTCACCCATGGCGCTCGCCCAGGTGGAGCGCGTACGCAGCGAACTCGCCGCGCTCCACCCGCACATCCGCACCGAGGTCGTGCCGGTCAAGACGACCGGCGACAAGTGGATGGGCGACCTGGCCCAGGTCGAGGGCAAGGGCGCGTTCACCAAGGAAGTCGACGCTGCCCTCCTCGCCGGCCAGGCGGACCTGGCGGTGCACTGCGTCAAAGACGTCCCCGCCGACCGGCCCCTGCCGGCCGGAACCGTATTCGCCGCCTTCCTCAAACGCGACGACATCCGCGACGCTCTTGTCCACCCCACCGGGCTCACCCTCGACGAACTGCCAGAAGGCACCCGCGTCGGCACCTCCTCCGTACGGCGCATCGCCCAGCTCGCCGCCTCCCACTCCCACCTGAACTGCGTACCGATGCGCGGCAACGCCAACCGCCGCCTGGACAAACTCGCCGCGGGCGACGCCGATGCCCTCCTCCTGGCCGTCTCCGGCCTGAAACGCATCGACCGCACGGACGTGATCACCGAGATCCTCCCGCCCGAGGTGATGATGCCGCCGATCGGCGCCGGGATCCTCGCCCTCCAGTGCCGCGAGAACGACACCGACCTGATCGACACGGTCAGCGGCCTCGGCCATCCCGACACCCACCGGGAAGCCACCGCCGAGCGCATGTTCCTCCACGTCCTCCAAGGCCACTGCAACTCACCCATCGCCGGATACGCCAAAGCCGAACGCAACGGTGAACTGTCCCTGCGCGCATGCGTGTTCACCCCCGACGGCAAAACCGTCCTCAACGCCCACGAATGGGCGGGTCCCCTCGACCTGGCCACCTTGGGCACCTCGGTCGCCGTCGCACTGCTCCGCCAGGGCGCACGCACCCTGATCGACTCCATCGCGCACTGACAGGACCCGACCTGTCGGGACCCTGCAGCGCGGGAAGAGGACCTTCGCCACGATGGGTGACCGTGTGAAGCAGCGGATGCCGAAGCAGGCCAACACGGTCGGGGACGGCACATCGTCCGTCTCGTGTGCCGGGGAGGTCCAGGACCCGGGGTCGCCGACCGTGCGCGCTTGCACGGGACGGGGGCCCCGTCGCCGACGGACGCCTTCTTATCTGCTGTCGCCCGTAGGCGCCAGGCCCTCAGGACGGAGCGGACGGCTTCGGGTGATGCGGTACAGGGCCCGGTTGCGCCCGTACGACCGGTCTTGGTGGGCGAGAGCTGCCCGCCGGAAGGGCACCGCGGCCTTGTGGTGCCCGGTCTCGGAGTAGGGCAGGCCTTGGGCGTAGTCCAGCTCGGCGTACCCGTGGAAGGCGGCCCAGTCCGGTGCGGGCCGTCCGCGTTTGGAGCGTTCGACCATGCGCACGGACTCGGCGAGCTTCTTGCGGGCCCTGCTCTGGTCCTTCATCAAGGACAGGGCGCGGGCTTCGCGGGAGGCGATCAGCGACAGTAGTACGGGGGAGCCGATAGGGACCGCGAATTGGTGGGCGGCGCGGGCGAGTTCGTAGCCGTCGCGGGGCCGACCCTCGTAGCTGACCTGCATGCTCGGCGAGACCATGACCCGATGGTGTCCGGAAAAGCGCTGGTGTTGATGATGCGGCGGACGTGTCGCAGATGCCGGACGGTGAGAGAGGGGACGTCACCGCCGCCGTACGGGTCATCCAGGGTGTACAGGGACCGCAGGCCCTCGCGGAGTTCGAGAAGGTGAGCCGTGCCGACGGCTTCCGGATGCCCGAACAGAACACCACCCAGAGCGGGGGCGGCCTGCTGGTTGCCGCCCGCCGGATCAGCGCAGCCCGTTCGCGTGTCGAGCAGCGTGCGACGGCGGAGGCAACGGCCGGTCGCCGGCGCCCGTATGACGGGACGTTGAGGCCCCACCCGAGCCGGTCGACGAACCGCTCGTCGACAAGTCCTGACGGCTGGTGACGTCCTGTATCTGTCGCGCCGGCTGGTGGCACGCTGTCTCCGCCGACCAGAGCACGCCCTCGCTTCACCTCACCTTCGGCCTTACCACGCAGACCGGGGGGCGGCTGGCGGCGCGTACCGGTGGACACCTCTCCGGTCCCTTTGCCACGTCGACCCGCGCGCCGAACAGTATTGAGACCAAAGTTGGCTATTGTCTCAAATCGGTAATCTGCAGCGTGTGTGCAGGCGTTTATGACGATTCATCAGGAAGATTCCCTTTGTCGGTTACTGGCCGACAGTTCAACCTCGTGATCGGCGAGGCTCTCGCCGCATCCTGCACGGAAGGGAACCACTCATGTTCCACAGCAGACGCATCGCCGCCGCCGCGCTCGTAGCCTTCGCGATTGTCGGAGCCGGCGCACTTCCGGCCTCCGCCGCCGAGCGTGGAGACGACCGCGGGCACCACAGGAGCTACGACCACGACTACGACCGCTTCCGCGGTAACGGATGGCATCACGAACACGAACACGACTACAACCACGGCCGCGACCGCTTCCGCGGTGACGGATGGCAGCACGACTACGGCCACCACTACGGCCGCGACCGCTTCCGCGGTAACGGATGGCGGCACGACAACGGCTACCACTCCTGGCGGTAAGGAGCCGTGCCGTCAGGCCCCGCGCTGAGCCGTTCCGGGCGAGGTGTCGAGAACCTGCGCATGTGAACGAGTGTCATCACAGGCTCGATGTCGGGATTCCGCTGCCTGGACCGCAGCACGACAAGCTTGGGGCGTGCCACGCAGCGGTTTCAGATTCCGTTGTGGTGGCAAGCTGATAGGCCCGCCGACCGGCAGTTACTCTCCAGGTCGGCGGGTCTGCGGGCGCTGCCGTCGTAGCCCTGAAAGTCCTTGGTGTGCAACCGAAGCCGCGTTCGAGGTGCAGCACGGCTGCGAGGGCCGTGGTGAACAGCTGCCGTCGCTTGCACGACTGATCCGTGGGCCGACGGATCCTCGCCTCGCCCGCATCAACCGCATGCGGCGCCAGTGCCGCGAGTGGCACAAGCCACCCGAATCGGCGATCGACTCCAGTCTCGGAGCTCCAGGGATTCTCCCGATGGCGTCACGGGGCCCACCCACGAAACGCGGTAAACCCGCGGGTCACAGAATTCCCTCGGAGCGAGCGTCTGCCGTCCCATTGCTTGCTCGACCGCGGGAGGCTGGCGGAGCCAGGTCCGGTGGAATACCTCAAGAAGCCGGTCGGTCTCGGTTTTGATCTGGCGTTGGCGTCCGGCGCCTGTGTGACGGCGTTCCTCGGCCGGGTGCGGGTGAGCCGGGCGTCCTGGGCCGGAGTGGGCGCGATCGCCAGGATCGCGCGGGCGTCCCGGGCCAGCAGCCGCTCGCGCTTGTCGGTGAACGCTTCGAGGATCGCGGGACAGTACTCCCGTAGGTGTGAGCGCAGCCGGTTGTGGGCGCGGGTGCGGTCCCAGACCGCGTTCAGCTGGGCCCTGGCGAGGACGGCGATCGCCTTGACCAGGTCGGAGTCGCTCGGCAGCGGGCGGTGTAGTGCAGCGTGAGTGCGCAGGATGTTGGCCAGGACGACGGTGTCTTGGTGGTCGGACTTCTTCCGGGAGACCACGTGCCGGTCGCGGTAGCGCGCGACAGCCATCGGATTGATCGCGTGGACCCGGCGTCCGGAGGCCCGCAGGCCGGCCACCGGCAGGCCCCGGGAGGTCTCGATCGCGACCGGGATCGGATCGTCCGGGCTGTCGCGGTACTCGGTGAGCAGGTGCAGCAGATTCTGGAAGCCCGCCGCGTCGTCGCTGATCCTGAGCTTGCCGAGCAGTCGGCCGTCGGAGTCGACCACCGCCACATCGTGGTGGTCCTCGGCCCAGTCGATTCCGCAGGTTGCGTGCACCACACGCTCCTTTCGAGGGTCCGCTGTCCGCCGGCATCAAGCCGCGGGAGGACCACCCGGCGACCTAGTGGAAGCGCTCTCGGGCGCACCGCCCCATCAGCCGTCCGTGGCCCCAGTCCTGCTCAGGGGCCTCAGTCTCGTGAAGAACTCGACGGCTCCGGCTGATCGGGAGGTAGCCCTGGGCACGGCTCGAACCATGGCACGGTACGGCGGCTGGGTGCGACACGGCAGGGGCTGGAACAGCGTCCCTCTTGTCGAAGCACTTTGTGCGCTGCTTAAAGCCCAGACGTCTTGTCCAGCCCCTGCCAGGACCGGCCCAACGGCCAACCCACGTGCCTATCAGGCGTACAGCCACCGCAAGGCAAGGCCCGCGCCCACCTCCGCAAGCGCGGCATCCGGTACGCGATCCCGGAGAAGAAGGACCACAAGGCCGCCTGCCTGCGCCAGGTTCACGGGGCGGACGGCCCTACGGATTCGATGCCTCGCCGTACAAGAAGCGCAACACGGTGAAGCGGGCGATCAATAGGTTGAAGCAATTGAGGGCCGCGGCCACGCGGTATGACAAGAGCGGCTACGTCTTCCTGGGCAGCGTCACCGCGGCGGCGCTCATGATCCGGCTGCGCATATAGCGGCGCCCAGAAGCGGGGGTCGAGGAACGTCGGGAGGAAAACCGACACTAAGCCCACCGCGTGCCTGCGACCGCTTTGACTTGTGCTTTGCCGGTCGCTGTGCGAGCCGGAGGGCACCGAGGACGAGTGAGACAGAACCACGCCAGGGCCAACGACCGGCACGCGGCCGAGCACCTTGTCGGAGCCAGCCCGGGGGCATCTGAAAAACTTCGCGTACGGTCTGTCGAATTCGCGTCGCCCGTCCGACGTAGAGGCGTACCGACCAGACACACAGCCAAGGAGACCCATGATGGCCCAGTACGCGATCCTCATCTTCGACAACCCTGCGGCCGGCGACTACACCCCCGAGCAGCAGGCGGCGAGCAAGCGGCACGCCGAGGACCTCATCGACTCCGGCGCCATGATCACGGCGTACGCGCTGCAGTCCACCGACACCGCCACCTCGCTGCGCGGCGACGTGGTCACCGACGGCCCCTTCATCGACTCCAAGGAAGTCATCGCCGGCGTCTGCATCATCGAGGCTCCCGACCTGGACGCCGCCCTGGAGCTGGCGCGTCGTAACCCCGCTGTCCAGTGGGGCCGTGGCGGTGTCGAGGTGCGGCCCGTCGCAGGCGGCATCGCGCCCATCGCCCGGTGACGGCTGCGACGGACGCAGGACAGGCGGTCGCCGAGGCGCACCGGCGCGAGTGGGCCTTCGTGCTCGCCGCGACGGTCCGCGTCGCCCGCGACATGGACCTGGCCGAGGAGTGCGTACAGGAGGCGTACGCCGCGGCGCTGTCGGCGTGGGAACGCGACGGGATCCCGCGCAGCCCCGCAGCGTGGCTCACCACTGCGGCCAAGCGCCGGGCGATGGACGCGATGCGCCGGGAGCGGACGTTCCGCTCGAAGCTGCCGCTGCTGGTGGAGCCCGAAGAGGCCGTCGCGGAGCTCGCCTTGGACGAGCGGGACGAACAGGACGAGGGGGAGGCTGTGGATTCGGAGGATGTCGTGCCCGACGAGCGGCTGCGGCTCATCTTCACCTGCTGCCATCCCGCGCTCGCGCAGGAGGCGCAACTCGCGCTCACGCTGCGGCTGGTGTGCGGGCTGCCGACACCGGACGTCGCCCGGGCGCTGCTGGTGTCGGAACAGACGATGGCCGCCCGGATCACCCGGGCGAAGAAGAAGATCTCCGCCGCCCGCATCCCCTACCGCCTGCCACGCCCGGCGGAGCTCCCGGACCGGCTGACGGCCGTACTCGGCGTACTCCACCTGCTGTTCACCGCCGGCCACACGGCCCCCTCGGGCCCCGCGCTGATGCGCACCGACCTGGCCGACCGCGCGCTGTACCTGACCCGCACACTGCGCAACCTCATGCCCGACGAGCCGGAGGCCCGCGGGCTGCTGGCGCTGCTCCTCGTCAACGACGCCCGGCGCGCCACCCGGACCGGGGCCGACGGCCGGCTGCTGCGGCTGGCAGAGCAGGACCGCTCGCTGTGGGACCGTACCGCGCTGGCCGAGGCGCACGAGCTGATCGTGGCCGGGCTGCGCGGCGGCCGCGCGGGGCGCTACATGCTGCAGGCGGCGATCGCCTCCCTGTACGCCGAGGCGCCGACGTACGAGGAGACGGATTGGCCACAGATCGTGGCCCTCTACGACGGGCTGCTGTCGCTCTGGCCCTCACCGGTAGTCGCACTGAACCGCACCGTGCCGGTGTCAATGGCCCAAGGAGCCGCGGTCGGACTGGCGCAGGTCGAGGCCCTGGAGCAGGACGGCCGGCTCTCCCGGTACCAGTACCTGCCGGCGATCAAGGCGGACCTGCTACAGCGCCTCGGTCGTCCTGACGAGGCGGCGGCCGCGTACCAGCAGGCCCTGGAGCTGACCAGCAACGAGGCTGAGCGCGCGTTCCTCACCGCCCGCCTCACCAATCAGGAGACCAGCCCCGCATGAGTGAAGTCCGTTGATGTCGGCGTAGCGCACTCGCCTCACGCTTCTCGAGATAACTCGGTTGCCGCGAAGCTGGACCGTAGTGTCCGCCCAACTCAGCCGGTTGCCAGTGCCCGGCGATACGGTCCGCAGCGTGGCTTGCCGCTCCACGCAGCGACGAGCTTGGGGTCCACGGTGTTCACCATGTCGACGGGACGGGTGCTGTGGATCATGCGGGGCGGGAAACCGCAGCCGTCAAGGACGTGGGAAAGACAGGCAGTTGAGGCCGGGCTCCGCCCGGCCTTTGTTCCTTTGGTGACCATGACGTGCGGGTTGTCCGTCTGCCATGCCTCACTGTGGGCCAGGCGCCGCTGCGGCACCGCCCAGGAAGCGGGGTCCAAGGGGGCCCCTGCATCGTGGGCTTCGACCACGGCGTTCAGGGCCACCACGACGCGCTCCACTGCACCGAGGACATGCGCGTCGTCGGCTTCCGCGAGCGCGGGCAGTTCGTCCTCGAACGTGTCGAGGACGGCAAGGGTCGCCCTCAGCAGCGCTTTGGGGACAACGGGACTGAGTGGCCAGGGAGCTCGCGGCCCACTCAGGTGTCAGTAACGGGGACGAACAGCCACGACTTGATCTCGACTCAGAAAATGCCGGGACACAGCGCGAGGTTGCGTACGAATGTACGACCATGCCCTTAGACCTTGGGCCCCGCACCTCACGCATGCCGGAGGATCTGCCCCGGCCCCGAAATCCCCTGAACAGCCGGGGCGACGTGTTTGCGGGTGGTTGCCTGGCCCTGATCTTGCTACTTCTTGAGATTCCGGTTGCCTTCGTGCTGATCTTGGCATTGGGGTTGGAAGGGTGGGCCGGTTCGAACGGATCCATGAATACCGGCATGCCTCCGATGGACTGGGCGCCGGTGCTCTATGCCGACCGCGGCTACGACTTCGACAAGTACCGACGCCTACTTCGGCGGCGGGGTATCAAGCCGCTGAACAGCGGGGGCGTCAGGGGCTGCCGCGCCACTACACCGCTCTGCGGGACATGACCGAACGAGGGCACGTTCGCGGCACCTCAGTCGATACAGAACTCGTTGCCCTCGATGTCCAGCATCGGGATGCACGAATCATTGCCGTCATACAGCGTTCGCAGGTGTACCGCTCCGAGCGGGATCAGTCGTGCGCATTCGGCCTCAAGTGCGGCGAGGCGCTCTTTACCCACGAGTCCGGTGCCGACCCGCACGTCAAGATGCAGCCGGTTCTTGGCGGCCTTCCCTTCGGGGACGCGCTGGAAGTACAGCCGCGGGCCCACGCCTGAAGGGTCAATGCAGGCAAACCATGCGTCCTGCTGCTCAGGTGGCTGCGAGCGCTTGAAATCGTCCCACGTGGCAAACCCCTCCGGTGGCGGCGGTACGACGTACCCCAGCACCTCGCACCAGAAACGGGCGAGGCGCTCAGGTTCTGCGCAGTCGAAGGTGACTTGGAATTTCTTGATCGACATCACAGGGCCACCGTATTGGCACGTGCCCTTCAGCGAAACCCCCAGGGTGTCGACACCGCGCAGGTCGAGCGCCTTGCGTTAGGCGTCTTTCCGAAGGGGCGGCCGACCGGCCGCGGTCATGTCGCCTGCGGTGGTGTAGTGGGCGTGAGTTGGTCTGTGGCCTGGGGGTAGATCTTGTCCATGCTGCCTTCGGGGAGGTAGCGGCGGGAGAAGGCGATCCATTCGACGTGCATTTCGACGAGCACGGCGGTCGTGAGTCGTTCGAGGGCGGCGGGGTTGGGGAAGATCTGGACGAGGTCGGTGCGACGCTTGATCTCGCGGTTGAGTCGTTCAAGCGGGTTGGTGGACTGGATCTTCTTCCAGTGCCGCTCGGGGAAGTCTGCGAAGGAGGTCAAGTCCTCCTTGGCTTCCAGGAGCATGTCTCTGGCCTTGGGGAACTGCCGGGCGAGAAGAGGTAGCTCCGTGCCAAGCTCGCCGCAGATCCGGGAGACCTCGCTCTTGGAGATCCCGGTGTCACCGCCCAGGGCCTTGACCAGGTCATCCACACTCCGGGTGGACATGCCGTGCACGTATGCCTCCATGATGACCGCGTAGAGCGCCTGGTCGATGCGGCGCCGGCGCTCCAGCAGTGACGGGAAGAAACTGCCGATGCGAACTTTGGGAGTCGCCAGGTCCAAGTCCCCGGCCTGCGTGGTGAGTAACTTCTCCCGGTGCCCGTTGCGCCAGGCCGTGCGCGTCTCGGTGTGCTCGCCGAGCTCCGCACCGATGTGGGCGGTGGCCTCGGCTTCGTGAGTTCCCGCAGGATCCGCTGGGCCAGAACCCTGACCGACTCGATCCCGTCCGCCGTACGCAGTGACTCCATCAGGCGGAGGTCATGCTGGGACGAGGCCATCGCGCGTCCTCTCGTTGAACGAGCCTCTCTACTTGGAGAGTTGCGCGGTGGCTGCGCCATGACCTGGGGCTATGCGGGGATCGTTCTTACACCACTTGTCGGGACACCATCGCCCGTTGACGGCAACTAGATACTGAGTGTAGATACTGAGGTATGACCGTTCCTCTGGCACTCCTCGGACTCCTCGAACGGGAGTCGAGCCACGGCTACGACCTCAAGCGCGACTACGACACCTACTTCGGCCGGGGTAAGCCGCTGCCCGCCGGGCAGGTCTACTCGACCCTGGGCCGCCTCGCCCGTGACGGAAAGGTCCAGGTCGGCGAGACCGAGTCCGGGTCGGGGCCAGACCGCAAGCGCTACGTGATCACCGAGCTGGGGGTCACGCAGGTCGAGAGCTGGCTGACTGAGCCGGTCGCGGGTGAACCGCACCTGCAGACGGTGCTGTTCACCAAGGTCGTACTGGCGCTGTTGCTGGAGCGCGACCCCCGCGTGTACCTCGACATCCAGCGTGCCGCCCACATGGAGCGGATGCGGGCACTGACCGAACTGCGCCGGACCGGCAGCACGATCGACGCGCTGCTCGCCGACCACGGCGTGTTCCACCTGGAGGCCGATCTGCGATGGATGGACCTGACCGTGGCGCGGCTCGCCGCCCTGACAGCGGAGGTGCGCTCATGAGTTCGGACGAAGGCTTCCTTGTAGAAGCGCGGGAGGCCGTCCTGTCGTTCGGACAGACGCCCGCGCTGCAGGGCGCGAACCTCTCCGCCGCCGAAGGCGAGATCCTCGCCGTCACCGGCCCGAGCGGCTCCGGCAAGTCCACACTGCTGCACTGCTTGGCCGGGATCCTCGTACCTGACTCCGGCGAGATCTGGTTCGACGGCCGCCGCATCGACACCCAGCGCGAGCCCGAGCGCAGCGAACTGCGTCGGGACCGCTTCGGCTTCGTCTTCCAGTTCGGCCAGCTCGTCCCCGAGCTGACCGCCGAGGAGAACGTCGCTCTGCCGCTGCTGCTCGCCAAGTCCCGCAGGGCGAGCGCGCTGGCCGAGGCGCGGTCGTGGTTCGGGCGGCTCGGCCTGGACGGTCTCGAGGGGCGCCGGTCCGGCGAGCTCTCCGGCGGACAGGCACAGCGTGTCGCCCTGGCCCGCGCCCTGGTCTCCCGGCCCAAGGTGCTGTTCGCCGACGAGCCGACCGGGTCACTCGACTCGCTCACCGGCGAGCATGTGATGGACCTGCTGGTCGCCTCCGTACGCGAGGAGGGCACCACCGTCATCCTCGTCACCCACGAGCCGCGGGTGGCCGCGTACGCGAACCGTGAAGTCATTGTCCGCGACGGCAAGGTGACGTCGCTGTATGTCGAACGGCTCACCTCGTGATCCGCCTCGGCCTGCGCCTCACCCTGAGCGGCGGCAGGGAGGCCGCCGCCCGTCTCGCCGTCATCGTGGCCGCCGTCGCCCTCGGCGTCGGCCTGCTGCTGAGCATCCTGGCGGCCATCAACGCCACCGCTACCCAGAACAGCCGGAACGCCTGGCTCAACACCGGCTCCGGCAAGAGCGCGTCGAGCCAGTCCGCAGCGAAGGCGGACACGGACCCGCTGTGGTGGCTGCTGAGGGCGGACCACTTCGACGGCAAGATCATCGGTAGAGTCGACGTCGCCGCCACTGGCCCGAACTCCCCAGTCCCACCGGGCCTTTCACGCCTTCCTGGACCAGGCGAGTTCTACGCCTCACCGGCCCTCAGCAAGCTTCTCCACTCCACGCCGGTCGCCGAACTCGCCGACCGCTACCCCGGCCACGAGGTCGGCACGGTCGGTAAGTCGGCGCTCCCGGGCCCCGACTCCCTGGTCATTGTCATCGGCCACAGCCCCGACCAGCTTGCAAAGCAGCACGACGCCACCCGGGTCACCTCGATCACCACCGTCACCCCCAGTGCCTGCAACGGCACGAACTGCACGGTCAGGGCGGGCATCGACAACAGGGGCATCAAGCTCATCCTCTCCGTCGCGGGTACCGCCCTGATCTTCCCGGTGCTCATCCTCATCGGCACGGCCACCCGGCTGGCGGCCGCCCGCCGTGAGCAGCGCTTCGCCGCGATGCGTCTGGTGGGCGCCACGCCGCGGCAGATCTCGATGATCTCGGCCGTCGAATCGACGGTCGCCGCGGTCATCGGTACGGCCGCGGGATTCGGCCTCTTCTCCCTGTTCCGTACGCAGTTGGCGGCGGTCAACCTCACGCGTACGCCGTACTTCGTCAGCGATCTCACACTCAGGACCGGTGACATCCTGCTCGTCGCGATCGCCGTCCCGGTGGGGGCCGCGATCGCGGCCCGGCTCGCCCTGCGCCGCGTGCAGGTCTCCCCGCTCGGGGTCACCCGGCGTGTCACGCCACGCCCGCCGCGGGTCTACCGGGTGATCCCGCTGGTCGCCGGTATCGCCGAACTCTCGTACACCATCGGCCGGGTGCCCAGGAGCACCAACGGCCAGATCTGGGTCTTCGTCCCGGGAATCCTGCTGGTCCTGACCGGACTCGTCATCGCAGGACCCTGGCTGACCATGACCGGAGCCCGCGTCCTGGCCCGGTTCACAAGCCGGCCTGCGCTGCTCATTGCAGGTCGGCGGCTGGCGGACGACCCGAAGGCCGGCTTCCGCGCGGTCAGCGGGCTGGTCCTCGCCCTGTGCGTCACCAGCGCGGCCGTCGGGATCATCGGCTCGCTGAACGCCGAGCGTGGCGTACCGAAGGGCAGCCCGGCGGTCGCCAGTGCCCTGGTCGCCAACTACATCCAGGGTTTCAACCGTCCGGGGGAGCCGGTCGGAAGCGTGCCCCCGCTCTCGGCGGCCACGCTCGGCGACCTGAACTCCGTACCGGGCGTCAAAGGCGTGCTGATGATCCACACGAATCCGCTCGGCACCACGGACCCGGCCTGGCGCGGCCCCCAAGGCGTCGGGACATCGCCGGTGGCCGGCCTGGCCTCGTGCGCCGAGCTCTCGAAGATGCCGGCCTACAGCACATGCGCCTCCGGAGCCGAAGCGGCGTCGGTCAGCGAGAACTACACCCTCTTCGGCACGTACGACTGGGAGCACTGGCCCACGGAATGGCCCGCCGCCGCCATCTCCACCCAGCGGCTCGCCCGCCTCCCGGTCCAGCAGATCGCCGTGGCCACCAACGGATCGACGTCGGCGATCGAACGCGCGCGCACCATCCTCGCCAATACGTATCCCGACCAGGACGTTCCATGGACCGTCCGGGAGGACCATGCCGAAAGTGGCGCGCAGCTCGCCGGATACCAGCAATTGGCCAACGTGGTCATCCTGGTCAGTTTCCCCATCGCCGGCTGCAGCCTGGCGGTGAGCGTGGCCGGCGGCCTGCGCGACCGCAAGCGCCCCTTCACTCTGCTGCGGCTGACCGGCACGCAGATCGGGGTGCTTCGGCGGGTGGTACTGCTGGAGAGCGCGGTTCCGCTCCTGGTGGTCGCGGTGGTGGCGATCGGGATGGGCTTCCTGGCTGCCCAGCTGTTCGTGCAGGCACAGTTCAACTACTCGATCCGGGCGCCGGGGATCCAGTACTACGCGATCGTGCTCGCCGGGCTCGTCGCCTCGCTGGGGGTCATCGCGTCCACGATGCCGCTGCTCAGGCGGATCACCGGACCCGAAACGGCACGCAACGAGTAGCAGATACGACGACGGCTCGGACCGGCTGACGGCAGCCGGTCCGAGCCGTCCTTCGTTCAGTGCGGCTGGATCGCGACCTCGTACTCGAGCAGCGCGACCAGGCTGCAGCCCATCAGCACCGGTGCGCACTTGTAGATCGTGTTCTTGCCGACACCTCGGTGTCCACGACCACGTCATCGACCCGGCCGCCGCCGCTCGCCGCACCGTGCTCCGACGCTGTTCCGCCCTTGAGACACGCCTGCTCGTACGGGGCGCTGCGGGTCGCCGAGGAGGCTTGCGCGATCGAGGGGCCAAAGCCTGTATGCCCGTCAGCCTCAAGCGTCAGGCACACGCGGGACAAGCCGGCCACGGCCGCCGCCGCGGCTTTCAAAGGACCGCGTCGTGCGGGTAGCCCGCATCCCACGGATGTAACCCAGCATTGCCCTCGTTCTCGACTGTCGGGGCAGGCGGGTACGGAGCGCGGGCAGGTCCAACTCAGGGAGACCTCTCTGGTCTACCGGCGCTTCGCCCAGTGGAGCCGCGACCAGTCGTGGCGAACTGGACTGGTCCCGGTGCGCCATCGACTCGGTCAGCATCCACGCCACCAAAGGGGGTCTTTGACCGGACCAAATCCGACCGACCGAGGCAAGAAGGGGTCAAAGATCCACCTGCTCTGCGACTGCAATCGCCTGCCGATCCCGCTGGGCATCTTGGCCGCCAACACCGATGACAGCCTGGACCTGCAACCGCTCGTCCGAGGGATCCCAGCGACCCGTTCACGCCGCGGACCGCGCCGGAGGCGGCCGGGCAAGCTGCATGCAGACAAGGGCTACGATTACGGCTACCTGCGCCCATGGCTTCTAGGCCGAGGCATCCGTCACCGGATCGCCCGCCGCGGGATCGAGCCCTCCGGTCGCCTGGGCCGTCACCACTGGGGTCGTGGAGCGGACCATCTCCTATCTGGCCGGGTGTCGACGGCTCCATCGCCGCTACGAGCGCAAGTCCGAACACTTCCTCGGCTTCGTAGGCATTGCCGCCGTCTTCATCTGCTATCGGCGCCTCGCGGCCGCCTGAAGGCACCGGACGGCCGCCGCTCCGGCTACGATTCCGCCGTGGACAATGGGGGGACCGAACGGTGAGCCAGTACTTCGACCTGGGCGAGCAAACCCTGTGGAACCCGTCGAACGGCGCGGCCCGGATGTTCCTGCGCCAGGTCTTCGTCTTCGAAGCCGAACTCGGCCTGCCATCCGGCGTCGGGCCCATGCAGGATGACGAGTGTCAGATTGACCCCGTTGCCCTCGGGACGTTTGTCGACACCCTCCTACAGCAGCATGTTCGAACGAATCATGCAGTCCTGATCGCTCTGTCCGAGGGCTTCATCGCGACGATGCTGGTCTTGGCACAGCGGGCCGGCATCGAGCTCACCTGGCCGACTGACGACACCCCTGACCCCGGCACCATCGCGGACATCCAGGTCCCGAGCGCAGTTCCGGACAGCACCACCGGTCCTCGCGCGCGGCTGGATCGGCTTCAGGACACCTCACGAACGCTCAGCACCTGCATGGCCCGTTGAGTAGACATCCACTGTGATCAACGAGCCAAGAGAAACAACGTTTGATACTCCAGCTGCAGATCGCGATCTTCGTGTCTGGGCGGCTTGTCGCTGATAGTGGTGGGCCTGGGATCGAGCCTGGTGGCGGCGTCGCCAGTGGACCAGTTGGGCCGTGCCGTGGATGGGCCAGCCTTCTCACCGGGCGGGGGCAGGGTCAGTCAGCGGTCGAGGTCGATCGTGAAGCGCCTCGTGCCCGGAGCGATCGTGTCGGCGTGGACCGAACCACGAGCCCGGTCGAATTCCCCGGTGCCGCCGGTGATCCCGTTGTCGAACGAAGGGGGAGGGCCCGGGTTGAGAATGCCGAAGACCATCCCCTGCACGGAGAGCTGGCCGCCCGGGAGGTTGTAGGTCACGACGCACTCCTCCGCTCCGCCGTTGTCGACCCGAGTGGTGGTGCAGGTACCGTCGGTGTCGCCGACCTGCTTGCCGTCCTGGTCGAAGAGGATCGAGCGGAAGACGGTCCGATCGCCCTGGGCGGGGGCGCCGCCGGGGTTGACGGGGAAGCGCGTCTGCTGCGCGAGCCGGCCGATGAGTGTGATGACCTGGTCTCTGCCCTTGGTGTGGGCGGAATCGGTGTCCGTCGCGGCGGCGGCCGCGACAGGGGCGCAGGCGAGAAGGGTAACCAGCGCAGTGGCCGTGCCGAGACAGTCTGCTCTGATGGGGCGCATCGTGTGGCTCCTGAGGTTGATGCTCATGGACGGTCAGGTGACGCATTCATAACTTCGGCTCTGCCGCCGCCCGGAACGTCCCGGCGCGACCCACCGTCAGATCCGACCAATCGGACCAACCCGGGACGAGAGACGGCTCGCTCGACCGGACGAGTCGCGCGGGCGGGTTGACGCCGGTGCAGCACATTGGCTCCTGACTCGGACGAGTGCCGCCCCTGGGATCGGAAGTAGGCACTCATGTCTGGGATGCGGCTTGTCGCCGGTAATGGATGGTGAGGGATCGCCGCTGATGGAGCCGCCGCCAGTGCGACCAGCCGAGCCGGTAGGCCATGTCGTGGCGAGGCTGCACGGCGACCGTGATGAACAGGCGCTGGATCTCGTTGCAGGACAGCGGGACCAGGCCGTCCGGTGTGGGGCTGCGGGCGTGTTCGTCGGCACGGACTACCGCGAGGAAGGCGTGGGCGAGCATCGCGAGGGTGACCCAGCGGGTCCAAGAGCGGTAGCGGCGACCCTGGTGCTCGTCGAGTCCCGCCAGCCCTTTCTCGGCCTGGACGGTCTCTTCCGCACGCCACCTCGAACCAGCGGTCTTGACCAGCACAGTCAGCGGGACTGGCTCGGTGGAGTGGCAGCGGTAATAGGCGAGTTCACCGGTGGTGCGGCTGCGGCTGCGGCGGATCAGGAGCTGGTGGCTGCCCGGCGTCGGGTCGGCGAGGTCGACGACGGCCCAGTCGTAGAACCGTTGCCCCTTCGCACGCGTCCGGCCGAGAGCTTCTGCGAGGCCCGCTTCGGCACTTTCTTCACCAGGACGTCGGCGCGGAACCTTCCTGCACCTGTGGCCATTTCGGCCGAGCAGGCCGCGGCAAGGACATGGCCGATGCCGCGCTCCTCCAGCGCCGCGCGCAGTCTCGGGTTGCCGCCATAGACCTCGTCACCCGTGACCCAGCCGACGCGGTGTCCGGCAGCCCAGAACCGTTCGATCATCCTGAGGGCCAGGTCCGGCTTGGTCGCGAAAACGGTGTCCTCGCCGAGCCCCGCCGCCCGGCAGCGATCCGGATCGCCCGTCCAGGAACGCGGAATGTACAACTCCCGGTCCACCGCCGCGTGTCCCCGGGCGCCGGCATAGACGAGGTAGACCGCGATCTGGGAGTTCTCGATCCGTCGGTTGTGCCGGTGTACTGGCGCTGGACCCCGACGGTGTGGATGCCCTTCTTCACATCGCCGGTCTCGTCGACGACGAGCACCGGGGCGCGGATGGCACGGGACCACCGCACCCTGATGCTGGCGGCCGCCGGTGCGCCCGTCCTGGTGTGGCTGGCCTGCCGCCTCCGGAAGGGGTGAATCAGGTAAAGGCATTCGCCGCGGTCAAGGCCGCCGTCGACCGCGCCGGAGCCACCGCCACCCGCCGACTGACCGGCACCTGGCCCGGCACGCCCAGAGGTGCCGGTGTGACCTGGAGGTCGGCACCCTCACCCGTTCAGCTCCCCGCACGGGAAGGTCAACACAGCCGTGTCCGCTCAGCACGTGATGCCCTTTCGACGAAGCACCCGAGGTCGACTGGCACCTGTACCAGGCTGGCCTCTTGCCGCCGGTCAGCGGCCCCCGCTTCATCCTGCAGCCGCATCCGGCGCAACCGGCCGGAAAATCCGTTACGGCACAAGCCCGTGGGGAACGCGTTGTGTGGCGTGCCGGGAACCGGCGGCGCGGGATCGAGGGAAGGCAGGGTGTGTCATGGCCGGACACGGCGGAGATGTCATTGCCGAACTGACGGCCGACCACCGTGAGGTGGACGAGCTGTTCGCGCAGATCGAGCAGATCGCGCCCGGCTCGGCCGAGCGCAAACGACTACTTGACCAGCTGACCATCGAGCTGGTGCGGCACTCGGTGGCCGAGGAGGAGTACCTCTACCCCGCGGTACGCGAGCATCTGGAGAACGGCGACGCCCTGGCCGACAAGGAGCTCGCCGACCACGCCCGAGTGGAGCAGCTCCTCAAGGACCTCGAGACGACGGACGCCGACGACCTCGAGTTCACCCGTCTCCTGGTGAACCTGAAGACCGAGGTCTTCGCCCACGTCAGGGACGAGGAGCACAACCTCTTCGTCCAGCTCCGCGAGGGCTGCCACCCGTTTGTCCTAGAGAGCCTGGGGACGAAGGTCCGCCACGCGAAGAAGACCGCCCCCACACGCCCCCACCCCGCAGCCCCCGACTCCCCGCCGGCCAACAAGCTCCTCGCCCCCGGCCTTGGACTGGTCGACCGCGCCCGCGACTACGTCACCGGCCGCGGCCAATAGCCCGCAGCTCCCCTGAGGCAGCACACCATGCCCGTGGCACGCGACATCATGTCGTCCGGAGCGGAATGCATCGGCGCCGAAGACAGCGTCCTGGACGCCGCCCGCAAGCTCACCGACATGGGGGTGGGAGCCCTGCCGGTCTGTGGCAGTGACGACAAACTCAAGGGCCTGATCACCGACCGCGACATCGTCACCGAGGTTCTCGGAGCGAGCAAAGATTCCTACCCTGCACAGCCGTCATCCGATGTGGAACGGTGAAATCACCGCAAGACCGCCGCATGAAACGCGAGCGATTGCCGGGACCGGCACCTGCTGACCGGCCCGTCCCGCTCCTCCTTGCGGAACCGAATCCACTTCCAGGGGGTGTCAGCCGTGGAAACCGTCACTTTCAAGAACAAGTACGTCGATGTCGCCGCGGACATCCACTTCCCGCCTGGCTTCGACCCGGCGCAAAAGTACCCGGCCATCGTCAGCGCCCACCCGGTCGGCAGCTGCAAAGAACAGACCTCCGGGTCGGTGTACGGCCAGGCGTTCGCCGAGGCAGGCCTCGTCGTCCTCGCGTTCGACGCGGCCTTCCAGGCCGCCAGCGGCGGCGAACCGCGACGCCACGTGGCGGGTGGAGGACTTCCGCTGCGCTGCCGACTACCTCGTCACCGTTCCCTACGTGGACGAGGCCCGCATCGGCGTGTTCGGCATGTGCGCCGGCGGCGGCTACACCTGAGCCGCCGCGATGACCGAACGCCGGTTCAAGACGGTGGCGACCGGGCGCCTACCACCTCGCGGACAAGCTGCTGACCCAGCCTCTGCTGCTCGTCGTCGGCAACAAGCCGGGTGAGTTCGGCGCGTACCGGGACGCGTTCGAGGTCTTCGACCGGGCCGCCTCCAAGGACAAGGAGGTCCTGGTGATCCCGGACGCCGCCAGCGTTTCGGGCAAACCGGCTGCCTCCCCGGCTTGACGGGCTGGCGCAGCCGGTGCCGCGGACGACGGTGCCGTTCCGCACGGTCGTCATCTTGTGGGGACCGGGCTCCCTCGCGACGGCAAACTCGGATGCGGGTGCCGCGCGGCCACCCCTAGGCTGCGCTCGCGGGGCGGGCGAGGTGCCGTATCGACCGTCAGCGGATCGGAGATGCACGGGATGACCAGTCAACTGTTCGCGATCTGCTTCAATGCGACCCGGCCGTCGGGCCTGGCGCGGTTCTGGTCCGGGGTCCTGGGCTGGGAGTTGGCCGACGGTCCGGACGACGACGTCGCGATCCTGCCCCCTGATACCGCCGGGTTCCGCATCCGTTTCCTGCCGAGCCAGGAGCCGAAGACCGGTCAGAACCGGGCGCACTTCGACCTGACGAGCACCTCCCCGGAGGATCAGCAGCAGACGGTGGCCAGGGCCCTGGAGTTCGGCGGGAAACACATCGATGTGGGCCAACTCCCGGAAGAGGGGCATGTGGTGCTCGCCGATCCAGACGGCAACGAGTTCTGCGTCATCGAGGCGGGCAACAAGTTCCTCGCCGACACCGGCTTCATCGGAGCGCTGGCCTGCGACGGTACGCAGGAGGTCGGTTACTTCTGGAGCGAGGCGCTGCGGTGGCCGCTGGTCTGGGACCAGGACCAGGAGACCGCGATCCAATCGCCGAACGGCGGTACGAAGATCACGTGGGGTGGTCCTCCGGTGGCACCGAAGACGGGCACGAACAGGCTGTACTTCGAGCTGGCGCTCCCCACCGACGCCGACTGGGAGGCGGAGGTCGAGCGCCTGATCTCGCTCGGCGCGACGCGCACCGACACCGGCGAGGGCCACGGCGGCCGGGCGCTGATGCTCGACCCCGACGGCAACGAGTTCTCCGTACAGAGGCCCCGGTAGAGGGGCTGTTGTCGGCTGGGCCCGCGTTTCATAGGCGTTCGCCTGCGAAACGCGCGGTCACTCGACAGTCGACCTGCGGCGATCATGTTTCATGAGTTGTACACGCGTCCGGACCTGAACCGCACCGATCTTGAGAAGGGGTACACCGACTTCGTCCTGTCCACCGAGCCGGAGATCGGCGTCGCGGGCGCCGCGTGGAAGCCCACACTGTCCATCAGGCGGGAGACCTCTTACGTCCAGGAGTGGCTGAAACTCCGCTGGTGCGAACGCTTTGCACACCGCGCTCGTGGACAACCAGACGATCCCGAAGCTGTTCCCGCTGACGTCTCCAGCTCTGTCAGCGGGCGCCGGTAGGTTGGCCCCCGTGTTGGTGGGCACCGAAGATACCCGGCTGGTCGTCCTGCGGGGCAACAGCGCATCGGGCAAGTCGAGCGTCGCGGCCGGCCTCCGCGAGAAGTTCGGCCGGGGCCTGGCCCTGGTCGGCCAGGACAACCTTCGCCGGGTCGTGCTGCGCGAGCGGGACCGGCCGGGCGCGGCGAACGTCGGCCTGATCGACACCGTCGCCCGCTATGCCCTGGACGCCGGGTACCACGTCGTTCTGGAGGGCATCCTGTACGCCGGCCACTACGGCGAGATGCTCGGGCAACTGCGCGCTGACCACCGCGGCCCGACTCACGGCTACTACCTGCACGTGCCGTTCGAGGAAACCGTCGCTCGGCACGCCACCAAGCCGATCGCCAACGAAGTCGGAGAGACGCAACTGCGCGACTGGTACCGCGAGCTGGATCTACTGCCCAACGGCGTCGAGATCGTCATCGACGCCGACAGCGCCCTCACAGAGACCGTCGACCGCATCATGCTCGACACCGGCCTGGCCGGCCTCCCCGCACTGGAGCACTGACACTGGCGGCAGCCGAAGGCCGTCCCCCAGAGCCACTTCAAGACGTCGGAAAGCCGCAGGATCTCCACGGGCGGGGCCGCTTGAGGCCAACATGCCGGGGCCGCTGAACAACGTCACAGCCAACGTCACCCGAGCGAGTGTGCCAATGTCCCGTCTCTGCCGATCTGGCACCTGCCTCAGATGATCTGGTCCGATTCGCCTGCGGTCTCAGGTGACCTGGTTCGCTTACGTGTTTGAAGCGGGCGTCGCTACTACTTAGCCGAGCATCCTGGGTATCCCGCGTCTCCTTAGCCAGCGGTGGTCGGCGGTTCTGCAATGCCGATGAAGTTCCCGGCCATGGTCCGGATACGGACTGACCAGCCCAGCGCGGTGAGGTCGTCCGTGAGGCTCTGGGCATCGTGGAATACCTTCACGATGCGGTACTGGCTGCCGTCATCGAGCCGACGCAGCGCCGCCGGGGTCGGCTGGTTCGCGAGGACTTCCTCGTACGCGGCTGCGGCGGGCCCGTCGTCGATGAAGATCGCTTTGCCGCCCGGCGCGAGTGAGGCGGCGACGGTGTTCCAGAAGTCGGGCAACCGCGTCGGCGGGACATGGGAGAGCCAGAAGGCGAAGAACACGGTGTCGTAGCGTCGTGGCGCCTGCCACTCGAACAGGTCGGCCTCAAGGAATTGGACGGAGGGGGATGCGGTGCGCGCTCGAGCGAGGGCCAACACTTCGGTTGCCGCATCTACGGCCGTCACCGAACGTGCCCGTGCGGCGAGCCTCAGGGTCCACTGGCCCGTTCCGCAGGCCAACTCCAGCACATCCCCGGCAATCGGGAGGTCATCGACGACAGCCAGCAATTCCTGCAGGGCTTCGTACTCTGCGTAGGGCCGGTCGTATTCGGCCGCGCCGGCCCTGTAGTAGGCCCTCTGCTCTGCCAGGAGAGCGTCGACGTCCATGCAGGTTCCTCTCATCCGGGTTCGGTCAAAGCGAATCACGCTCAGCTCGCCGGCTTGGTTGCCCCGGACACTGTCGGCCTTCACCTTTGGGCAGGGTCAAGACTCAGAACGCCGGTGACCACTGAGGGGGGGGCAGAGCGAGGAACAGCCCCGTGACGGACCAGCTCGCCATGAGGGCAGGTACTGCGGTCAGAAACCGGCGCGGGATAGCTGCGGTACCCGCATCCGGGGCGGAGGCAGACCCGGGCACCGGCCGGCGTTGCATCCGTCTCGGGGATGAGCCGGATCGCCACCGCGAGGAGCAGGAAGACGCAGGTGAGAACGGAGAAGACGCCGAGCAGCCCCACGACGTACACGGCGAAGTCGACCGTCACCATGAAACGACCGTCACCATGGTGACCGAGAAGCCCCAGCGCTCCGGTAGAGGGGATAGACCGGTGAGGGTGCACTCGCAGTCGCCATCAGAACGACGGTGGTGACCATCAGAACGGTGAAGGCGGCGCGTCGTCCCAGACGGCGAGGTCCGCGGAGGGAACCGGGCGGTTTCATCGGCACGCCCGTGGCTGCTGCCGGCTCACTGCGACCAGGGGGCATCAGTGATGCGCTCGATCACGGATGTGCGGTGGAAGCCGGGAACGAAGCGTTCCAGGTAGTCCGCATTGATGGTCCCGTACGTGGTGTCCGGACGGTCCTTGAGCCCCTCGACGAACGCCTGCACGAATTCCTTCTTGAAGTTTCCGCGCGGATGAGCGGCGACGATCTCGTCCACCTGGTCGCCCTCCAGTCCGTCCAGACCCCAGCCGACCGCGTCGGTCAGCACGCCGTAGTTCGTGGCAGCGATTTCCGGGCCCATCCGGCCGGGAATCCCCGGCGTCGTGTGCAGCGCGATCGCCGTCCAGACCACTTCGGCGGCGCTCTTGGGGAACCCGCGGTCGAGCAGGAACTTGCACGCGTGGTCGGCGCCGTCGAGCTCGAAACGCTGTTCCTCCTTGGAGAACGGGGTCAACAGGCCGGTGTCGTGGAACATCGCGGAGATGTAAAGCAGCTCGGGATCGGGCTGCAGGCCCAACTCGCGCGCGTGCAGGGAGGCGAAGAGAAAAACACGCCGGGAGTGATGGAAGATCAGGGGCGTGGTCGTATCCCGGAGGTGGCTCGTGGCCTCCGCGACGGCCGAGGTCTCGGGGATTTCCACCCCTGCGATGATGTCGGTCATGTGTCCGCTTCTTCCGGTGCGATCTGTTACGGGTGGACTGTGCGTGCGTTGTCCACAGTGCCGACGATGCGGACTTCGGCACCGCATCGGACCGGCCGTGAACCACTCAAATCCAGCCACTTCAGGATGGGGCTGCGAGCTGTGACACGCATCGGACGGCGGTCCTCGCCCACGATGCGGTTCGACTGCTGGATGCCGCCGGTCCGCCGAAGTGTTCGCGGGGCGTGCGTGGTCGGCGCCGACCACCGAATCGTGCGGGTGTCGGCGTCCGGTGCCTACGTCGCCTCCTCGACCGGCATCCGGACCGCCAACGGCAGCGCCGCCACGCAACCTGCCCCAGTGGACTCGCCGCCGGCATCCGAAGATCGCGTCGAACCCGGCGCCGGCTCTCATCGAGGAGGGCGGGACGGCCGAAGGGGGCCTTGACCGGATTCCCCGCCGGCACCCGTCGGCGCCCCGTGCGCCAACCGCGCGCGCCAAGGCTTCCCGGACCGGGTCGACGACACGTCCCGCACCGGCCTCGGCCTCATCCGCTGGACGGCGCCACCTGCCTGTACGTGCGGGATCGGGGCGTTTTGCGCGGTGGTCTCGCCGACCGGGACCCGCCACGTGGTGATGCCGCTGTTCATGGTGGGCTCGATGATGTCCCGCACGCGGGGTCCGCCGGCAGCGCCTCTACTCCGCTTCGTCTCCGTGAAAGGTCGCGAAGGAACCGACGGGCTCGCGCGGGGTGCACTGCCGGTTCAGGCGGTGCGCGGGGTCGGCGTACCCGAGGGCGAGTCCGCAGACGATCAGCTGATCGTCGGGAATCAGCAGGCGCCGGCGCAGCACGGGGGAGAAGTCGATGAGCGATGCCTGGGGACAGGTGTCCAGGCCGTCGCCGCGAGCGGCGAGCATCAGGGCCTGCAGGAACAGGCCTGCGTCGACGAGGGCGCCCTGCAGCGGATGACGGCCGGCCGTGAGGACGATGCCGACGGGCGCACCGAAGAAGTCGTAGTTGCGCCGGTGGTGGTCCAGCCGGGCGCCGGTGTCGTCCGCGCGGATCCCTAGCGTGTCGCGGTAGAGGCTCTCACCGAACCGGCGGCGGCGCGACCGGTACGGCTCGCGCCATCCGTCCGGCTCGGGCTGGTAGTCGTAGTCCCGTCCCCGCCCGTCGTCGTCGGCGTGGGCCCGCAGGAGGGCCGCGCTCAGTGCGCGTTTGGCCGCCCCGGTCACGACGTGGACCTGCCAGGGCTGGCTGTTGGAGTTGCTCGCGGACCGGGCGGCCAGGGCCAGGAGCCGCTCGACGGTGGACCGGGGGACGGGTACCGGCAGGAACGCGCGCACACTGCGCCGGCTGCGGAGGGCGTCCTCCACCGTGACCGGTACTGGTACGGAGGCCGGCGCCGTGGCCGAGGAGTGGGTCATGGCCTTTTCCATGGTCAGGCCGCGGACTGACTGGTCCCGGAGGAGACGTGTCCGGCCGGCGCGGGAAACGGCGGGGTCGGCGTTCCGTATCTGACGACCGGGTGGCTCGTCGTACCGGCCCGCGGTGCCGGGCGGTGGCCTCCGGGCACAGGCGCCGTCCGATCCACACCGAACCAGCGACGAGATCTTCTCCGGGCGTTCCGGTTCCTGGCGGCATCGGGGTCCGGAACGCTGCGGTGGATCGGCATCGTGCACTCCTCGCGTTCGGTCACCAGGCTCTGTGGGTCGCGCCAGGCTAGAGGCGGGTTTTAGTTACAGTCAATAGCTGTAAAGAAAACCTGGGGCTGCCCTCACGGCGTCTGGTAGAGCCGGTGCGGGCAGCAGGCCGGAGTCCGCGTAGTGTGCTCGTGCGGGGGAGCGCGGATGGGCAACCGGCTTCGGCCTTGTGTGTTCGGAAGGGATGAGATGGCGAAGCCGAAGACGACGCGTTCCGGTGAGCGGGCCGACGGGCGCCGGGGTCGCCCGGGCGCGGAGCCGGTCGCCTCTGCCGGCGGACGGCCCCGGGATCCGGCCATCGAGGAGGCGATCATCCAGGCCACGCGCAAGCGGCTGGCCACCGAGGGCTACTCCTCCATGACAATCGGGGACATTGTCGCGGACGCCGGCGTCACACGGCCTACTCTGTACCGGCGGTGGGCGAACAAGTACGACCTTGTCATCGATGCCCTCGAGTACGGATTGCGCAAGCAGCGTGAAGCCTATCCTCCGCTGGACATGGAGCAACTGGCCCCGCGTGAGGCGCTCGTCGAAGCGGTACGGCGTCTCGACCCCCGTTACCACAACGAGCGGGCCATGGCCCTGCACGGCAATTTCATGGCCGAGGTGGAGCGGGCGCCCGGCCTGCTGGACCAGCTGCGCGAGCACGGCGTGCATCCCCGCTGCGAGGAACTGCTGATGACGCTCGTCTCGCTGCAGCGCCGCGGCGCCGTGCGCGAGGACGTGGACCTGGACATGGTCGTCACCCTGTGCTTCGGAAGCTACTTCGCCGACTACCTCCGGGCCGGCCGGGAGGTCCAGGCCGGCTTCGCGGAACGGGTCGTCGCCGCGCTCTGGCCGACGCTCGCCATGGAGGGTGAGGTCCGACCCGTCTGACAAGGGTCCCTTCGGGCCAGGGCCGAGGGCACGGCCTCCGGCCGGCACCGGCGGACGAGGTGCTGCTTCGCCCCGCCACCGAGGCGCCGATTTCGTTACAGCTATTGACTGTAACGAAAAGCCGAGTCATCGTTATGGGGTCAGACCCAGTGGCGACACGAGAGGACTCCGCATATGAGTGCGGACAGCCGCAAGGCACTGATCGAGCGCAGCATCCCGTTCCTGGCCGAGGTCAGGAACCGCACGGCCGGCAAGGACCTCGAGAGCTGGCTGAACACCACCTACGGTGCCGGCAGCGAGCTGTACCAGGACCTGGCGCACTTGATCAAAATCGGTGTCCTGGAGGAGGGCTGGGCGGCGCACATCGAGGTCGACGGCGCCCGCTACCGCCGCAGCCTCATCGCCGAACCGACGGCCGAGACCCATTACTTCAGCATCACCGCCGTCTACATGGACAGCGTCGAGCGCTACCGGGGCCAGTACCACGCGCACCCGTACGGCGAACTGAACCTCGTCGTCCCCATCGACCCCGGAGCCGAGCTGGTGGGTCCGAACGGCTGGCAGGGGCCGGGCTGGACAGCACCCGCCCCGGGCAGCCACCACTACCCCGAGGTACGCGGAGGCGCGCTGATCGCCCTCTTCTACCTCCCCGCCGGACGCATCTCGTACGACATCAGACCTCCGCGGTCCGCCGGTGCAGCCGCGTAGGTCGGCGCCACACGGGAGCTACGGTCTGAAGGACATCGGGTCGTTGTGCGCGGCATCGGTCCGGCCATGAATCACTCACATCCAGACGCCTGAGGCCGGCAACTGTGAGCTCCGGGACGCACCACCGGGTCGCCATCCTCGTCTACGACGGGGTGAAACTTATGGACGTCGCCGGTCCCGCCGATGTGTTCGCGGAGGCGAATCGACTCGGTGCCGACTACAGAATCGCTGTGCTGTCGACGACCGGTGCCGACGTCAGGTCGTCGGTCGGCATACGGATCGCCGTCGACGGCAGCCCCGCTACCGAGCCGGCCCCGGACACGTTCGTGGTGCCGGGCGGGGACGTCTATCCCAGGACTCCCATCAGGCGCGAGCTGGTCGAGGCTGCAAGGGACCTGGCAGTTCGCTCCCGCCGTGTCGCCTCCGTCTGCTCGGGGGTGTTCGTCCTCAGTGCCACCGGCCTGCTGGACGGAAAGCGTGTTACCACCCACTGGAAGGTCGCAGGCGAACTCGCCGCCCGGTGTCCGAAGACCCACGTGGAGCCCGATGCCATCTACGTGCGCGACGGCACCACGTTCACGTCGGCGGGCGTTGCCGCCGGCATCGACCTGGCGCTGGCCCTTGTGGAGGAGGACCACGGGTCCGAGCTGAGCCGGGACGTCGCCCGCGCCCTGGTGGTCTACCTGCAACGCCCGGGAGGTCAGTCGCAGTTCTCCGCCCCGCTGCAGTATCCTCCACCCCGGTCTCCCGCGCTGCGCACGGTCGTCGACCGGGTCCTGGCGGATCCTGCGGGGGACCACTCCCTCGGTGAACTCGCCAAACACCTCCACGTCAGCGCCCGGCATCTCACACGACTGTTCCGCGAGGAGCTGTCCTCCACGCCGGGCCGGTACGTCGAGTCGATCCGGCTCGACCTCGCGAAGTCGTTCCTCGACCAGGGGCACACCGCGACGCAGGCAGCCGCCCTGGAGGGATTCCCGAGCTACGAGAGTCTGCGCCGAGTCTTCGTGCGGGAGTTGTCCATCAGCCCCGCTGCCTATCAGCGCCGCTTCCGAACCGTTCGCCACGCACGGACGGGGCGGTGACGGGATGGCGGCCAGGCTTGCTCGAGACCGTCGAACTGGGTTCAGGCCGCGCTCCGCCACCGGGAGGCGACGGTGAGCCGCACGCCGGCGACGAGGTCAGGGCGGATGCGCACCGCGTCGTCCATGGCCTGGTCGCCCCAGCGAGTGAGCAGCCTCTGGTGGCGGGCCAGTTCAAGTTCAGCTACGCGTCCAGGGACTGCCGCGCGGTTGACGCGCGCGCATAGCCGAGGCGGATATGCCCGACCAGCTCGGCGCCGGCACTGACGGGCCGGGGCAGCTCGATCTGTACGGACCCTGGTTTGCGTACGGGCGGGGTCGGCACGTTGAGCGCCTTGGCGAGGGCACGAGGCGGAAGCGGGCGGTGTGGCACTGGATGGTCACCTTGCCCTTGCCCTTGCCGGTTCGGTACGGGGAGCCCGCGGGGCGGCGCAGGTGGACATGGGGCAGTCGTGCGATTCCACGCGCTTGAAGTCGTCGCTCACCAGCCCGCACTGTTCATGAGCCTGTTTCTGACGCCCAGTCGTTTGCAACGGCATATGAAACATGATCGCCGCAGGTGGACCGCTGCGCGGCGGGGTGTTTCACAGGCGACCACCTGTGAAACATCGCCCTCGTCGGCGGTCCGAGTGTCCGAGCTGACGGAGCTGTCTGCGAAGATCCCGAGTTCGGATGGCTACGCTGGATCCCAAGCTGGAGGAGGTTGCGATCTGTATGGGCGACGGGCACGGGCCCGGACGGTCTGAGCAGGAGGACTCGCTCGGAGCCGGATGGGAGAGGCACCGGCCCGCGGTTTTCGGTGTGGCTTACCGGCTGCTGGGGAGTGTGGCCGATGCCGAGGACGTGACCCAGGATGTGTGGCTGCGGGCGGCCGGAGCGGATCTGCAGGGCATTGGTGATCTGCAGGCCTGGCTGGTGACGGTGGCCGCGCGGCGGTCGTACGACATCCTCAAGAGTGCCCGTTTCCGCAGGGAGAGCTATGTCGGACCGTGGCTGCCGGAGCCACTGCTCACGGGGCCGGACGCGTCGCAGCCGGTACTTGTCGATGAGTCCGTCAGCTCGGCGCTGCTCCTGATCATGGAGGAGCTGTCCCCGCCGGAGCGGGTGGCCTTCGTGCTGCACGACGTCTTCGGTCTTGAGTTCGACAAGATCGCCGAAGTGCTCGACGTCTCCGTGCCGGGTGCCCGGCAGCACGCCTCGCGGGCGCGACGGAGGGTGGCCAAGGCGAAGCAGTCCATGCCGCAGGCGTCGAAGGCGGAGCGCGAACGCGTGCTGGCGACATTTCGCGCAGCCTACGAGGCCGGGGACCTGGCCGGCTTGGTCAGGCTCCTGCACCCGGACGCCGTCTACGTCACCGACGGCGGCGGCAGGGTCTCTGCGGCCCGCAAGCTCATCCACGGCGGCGAGCGCGTTGCCGAGGTCATGGTGCGTGTGGGGCGCCAGTGGCACCCGGACCGCATCGACTTCGCCGAGGTCGGCGGCGAGCTCGCCGTGGTGTTCTACCGCGAAGGCCGGGTCTACTCCGTCGACACGGTCCAGATCACAGATGGTCTGATCAGCGCGTACCGCAGGGTCATCAATCCCGACAAACTCCTGCGCATCTGAGCTGTCACACCCGGAGGGGCTACCTCGTCTCCCTGATGAGAACGCAAGACGGGCGACGAAGGAATGCGCAAGCAGGTGAAATCGATCATGCGGAACGGCATACATCTACCTGCTGCACCTTTCCCGATCACGAGCGGCCATGAGCCCTGTGTGTGAACGGGCTGCGCGCTCGAGTCGCCCCTCCCAGGAAGGACCTGTATGCAAGCCATCACGGTTCGAGACCGTAACGCCGGTCTTGCCGGGATGTCCCTGACGGACATGCCCTACCCCCATGCCGCCGAGAACGACGTCATCGTGCGGGTGCACGCCGCGGGCTTCACCCCCGGAGAGCTGGACTGGCCCGCCACGTGGACCGATCGCGCCGGCCGCGACCGGACGCCGAGCGTGCCCGGGCACGAGCTCTCGGGTGTCGTCGTAGAGCTGGGGTACGGCACCACCGGCCTGAGCGTCGGCCAGCGGGTGTTCGGCCTGGCCGACTGGACCCGCAACGGCACCCTCGCCGAGTACACCGCGGTGGAGGCCCGCAACCTCGCCCCGCTGCCGACGGACATCGACCACACCGTGGCCGCCGCGCTGCCGATCTCCGGGCTGACCGCCTGGCAGGGTCTGTTCGACCACGGCCGCCTGACCACAGGCCAGACCGTCCTGATCCACGGTGCCGCGGGCGGCGTCGGCTCGATCGCGGTACAGCTCGCCCGCGAGGTCGGCGCCCGCGTCATCGGCACAGGCCGGTCCGCAGCCCGGGACAGGGCACTCGCCCTGGGCGTCGACACCTTCATCGACCTGCAGACCGAGAAGCTGGAGGACGCCGGCGAGGCCGACGTCGTGTTCGACGTGATCGGCGGCGACATCCTCGACCGCTCGGCCGCCCTGGTCCGCCCCGGTGGCACGCTCGTCACCATCGCCATGCCGCCCAAGGCCCAGCCCAAGGACGGGCGGGCAGTCTTCTTCGTCGTCGAACCCGACCGCGCCCGGCTCACTGATCTCGCCGCGCGGCTGAGGAACGGCCGGCTCAAGCCGGTCGTCGGTGCTGTACGGCCGCTCGCCGAGGCACCCGCCGCGTTCGCCCCCGGCAAGCGCACCTCGGGCAAGACGATGATCCGCGCCACGGAAGACTGAACAGGAGACCGATCATGATCGGAATGCGGATCGCCGGCGGCTTGCTGGCCGTCGCCACGCTGGCGGCGGCCACGGCCTGCTCGACCTCGGACCAGCCCGCCCACGCCAAGGGGACGACCGCGGCCGTGGCATCGCCTGCGGCCGTGGCATCGACGCGCCCCACCGAAACCCTCAAGCCGCTGCTCCAGCAGGCCCTTCCGAATGTGAAGGGCAAGACGTTCACCTCGGTGATCGTCGACTTCCCGCCCAACACACGCGCGACGCCGCACCGGCACGGTCAGGCGTTCGTCTACGCCTACGTCCTCGAAGGCACCGTGCGCAGCCAGCTCGAAGGCAAGCCCGTGATCACCTACCACCAGGGCGATAACTGGGTTGAGCCGCCGGGTGCCCACCACGTCCTCACCGAGAACACCAGCCCGACCAAACGGGCCAAGCTCCTGGTCATCTTCGTCTCCAACACCGGAGACAAGCTCAAGGTCGACGACACGAAGTCATAGCCCGGAGCACGCACCGGGCGGCAACGCTCTGCACGAACTCGGCCCCTGCCACAACACACACCGCCCGCCACCAAGACGCGCCCGAAGGGCGCGGCGCAAACCACACGAACGAATCGAAGGAAACCGTGACCGACACCCAGCGCGTCAACATCGGCAAGCAGCACCCGGCCGCCTACAAGGCCCTCATCGCCCTGTCGTCGGAGGTAGACGAAACCGCTTCCGCAGCGGGCCTCGACCCGCTCCTGGTCGAGCTGCTGAGGATCCGCACCTCCCAGATCAACGGCTGCGCGTTTTGCCTGCGCATGCACACCCGCGACGCCCTCAAGAAGGGCGAAAACCCCGACCGGATCGCCGTGCTGCCCGCATGGGCAGAGACCGGCTACTTCTCTGAGACCGATCGCGCCGCCCTCCGCCTGACCGAGGCGATCACACGCGTGTCGGACGGACACGTAAGCGACGAGGACTTCAACGCCGCCGCGGCCGTGCTCACCGCAGACCAGGTCTCGGCAATCGCCTGGCTGGCAACCGTGATGAACGCCTTCAACCGCGTCGCGATCACCAGCCGATACCCCGTCGGCAGCTGACCTCGAGGGTGACACCGGCGGTGATACGGGCTGCCGAAGCCTCCACCGTCGTGAAGATGATGGTGGAATCACCTCGGGCAGCGCGGTGGAGCAGCCGATCACGTCACCTGATGCGGCGGCGCTACCGGTAGCACAGCGTCTCGCCCGGCCGCACGGAGACGGGTTGAGGACGTTGGTCGGCACGGTGCCGACCGACGATCGTCTGCACCGAGCAGCGCGGCGAAGTCCTGCCCCTGCCCGAGACCGCAGGGCGACCTGACAGGGGTAGCCATACGAGCTTGCGGACCGCCGCCGACAGGACGGGGCTGTCGCGCATCTGTACGGCCTGCTGGTTGGCTGCCGGTCACTGGGGCATCGGTGCTCGGTCCCGCTGAGCGATGACCATGGCCAGGTCGTCGTGAAACCGGCCCCGCCCCGCGGACTGGCGCCCATCGGCGGCGATCCTGTGTACCAGGGGCCCGGATGCAAGATTGGCCCATGCCATGACACGTTCGGCCAGCGGGTGGAAGACGCCCTCGGCGTTGCGGGCATGCGTGTCGAGTCGGACCCCGATGACGGCAAGACCTTGCTGGTGTGCGCGTCCGGTACGGCGGGGTAGGCGTGGGGACCGGCGCAGAGCTGCAGTGCCGTGACTTCTTCTCGGGGGACGCGTTGTCCGTGGTGCACACACCGCATGCGGACCTCACCGGCGGCCCCGTGCTCGACGGCCCTCGATCCCCGCCCGGCGTTCGGGGGCCGTCGTCTGCGCTTGTCGGCGTCCCGCAGACCAGACACAGCTCAGCCACATCCCGGGTGCGGGCCGTGACCACCATCGCGTCGCCGCCGTCCGCCACGTCCTCGACGACCAGCACCGACAGCCTGGAAAAGTACACGGCCATAGCATCCGGCTCACCACCGACACCCCAGCCCCGGTCAACCCGGCAGGCTCGCTCCACGGATGCGCACCGCACCACACGGCTGTGGTGCGCTCGGGGGCGCGCATCACGCGCACGCCAGTCCGCCGGCGCGCCCTCCAAGCTGCAGCGCCGCCGGGGCACCTTCTGACGCTGCGCCGGGCCGCGGAGCCTCGCCTGATCACGGGGGAGCCCCCGGCGCCGCTGCCGAGGGCTCCCCCTGGTTTTGTGAGGAGTCGTCTCTACGAGGAGTCGCTGCCCACGAGCATGCGCAGCTCGAAGGCGGACCGGGTGGCCGGATGGGTCCTCTCCTTACCCATCACGGAGCCCAGCCATCCGAGCAGGAAGGCCAGGGGGACCGAGACGATGCTTGGGTACTTCAGCGGGAAGACGGCGAAGTCCATACCGGGGACCAGTGCGGCCGGACTTCCGGAGACGGCGGGAGAGAGCACGGCCAGGGACACCGAGCAGATCAGGCCGCCATAGACGCTCCACAGTGCTCCTGTGGTGGTGAAGCCCCGCCAGTACAGGCCGAACAGCATCTCCCCGCCCCGCGCACCGCTAGCGGCCCGCCCCACGCACCCCTAGTAGATGGTGAGCAGCCTCCCGCCCAGGTCAGAACACCCCGTCTCCCGCCGAAGCACAGCGGTGTATGAAGGGTGCATGGAGGTATTTTCCGGGCATCCTCGAAGCCCGGCGCGTCATCCGCCCGCCGGACGCTCGCGGGAACGTCGCGCTTCCCTGCTGGACCTGCGCAGTGCGGCCGGGCAGGTGTTCCTTCTCCAGGTCGTGATCGTGGTGCTGCTGGTGGTGGCCGCGGTGGTGGGCATGGTGCTCCAGGCGGCGCGTGACGCTGTGCAGCAGGGGAGTCGGGAGTCGGTCGTCGCGGCCCAGTCGTTCGCGAGTGCTCCTGGCGTGGTCGAGGCGCTGCAGAGCCGGGATCCGACGGCGGTGCTCCAGCCCCGGGCCGAGGCGGCGCGGAAGCGCACGGGCGTGGATTTCGTCGTCGTCTTGGATACGAAGGGGATTCGTTATACGTACCCCTACCCGCGAGAGATCGGGAAGAAGTTCGTCGGCACCATCGAACCGGCGCTGGAGGGCCGTACCGTCGTCGAGCAGGCCGGCGGGCCGCCTCTGCCCGCCGGCAAAGGGACGGCCGTGCAGGCGGTGGTCCCCGTGATCGACTCGCGCGGCAAGGTCGTCGGCCTGGTCTCCGCCGGGATCACGGTCAAGAACGTGGCGAGCCTGTGGATGCCGCAGCTGCCGATCATCCTGGGCAGCGGCGCGGCCGCGCTGGCGCTGACCATGACGGGAACGACGCTGGTGTCCCGGCGGCTGCGGCGGCAGACGCACGGCTTGGCCCCGGCGGAGCTGGCGCAGTTGTACGAGCACCACGACGCGGTCCTGCACGCGGTGCGGGAAGGAGTGCTGATCACCGGCGCCGACGGACGACTGTTGCTGGCCAACGACGAGGCGACGCGGCTGCTCGGACTGCCGGCGGACGTGCAGGGGCGCCCGGTGCGGGAGCTGGGACTGCCGGAGCAGATCACGCGCCTGCTGACGTCGCCGGAGGCGGTCACCGATGAGGTGCATCTCGCGGGGGACCGGTTGCTGGCAGTGAGCAAGCGGCCGACGTACCCGCAGGCCGACCGCGGAGGCAGCGTGGTGACCCTGCGGGACACCACGGAGCTGGCGGCGGTCTCGGGGCGGGCCGAGGTCGCGCGGGAGCGGCTGAAGCTGCTGTACGAGGCCGGAGTGCGGATCGGGACGACGCTGGATGTGGGGCGTACGGCCGAGGAACTGGCCGACGTGGCGGCGCCGCAGTTCGCCGACCTCGTGACGGTGGATCTGCTCGACGCGGTATTGCGGGGGTGGGAGCCGACGGCGGAGGGATGGCGGCATCTGCGCCGGGCGGCGATCGGCGGCGAACAGCGGATGGTCCCGGTGTACCCGCTGGGCGAAGTGATCACGTTCTCGCCCCGAACCCCGCAGATGCGGACGCTGCAGGAGGGAAGCGGCGTGCTGGAGGCGGACCTGCGGCAGGCGCGCGGTTGGCGGGCACAGGATCCGGAGCGCGCTCGCAAGGCCTTGGAGTGCGGGTTGCATTCGCTGGTGAGCGTGCCGCTGCGGGCGCGGGGCGTGCCGCTGGGCGTGGCGAACTTCTACCGGGCGGGGGATTCCTCGGTGTTCGAGCCGGAGGATCTGTCCTTCGCGGAGGAGCTGGCGGCGCGGGCGGCGGTGGCCATCGACAACGCCCGGAGGTTCACCCGGGAGCACGCGATGGCGGTGACACTGCAGCGCAGCCTGCTGCCGCGGGGGCAGCCGGAGCAGGACGCACTGGAGGTGGCCTGGCGGTATCTGCCCGCAGAGGCGGGGGTGGGCGGGGACTGGTTCGACGTCATCCCGCTTCCGGGCGCTCGCGTGGCGCTGGTGATGGGTGACGTCGTCGGTCACGGGCTGCACGCGGCGGCGACGATGGGCCGGCTGCGCACCGCGGTGCACACCTTCTCCACCCTGGACCTGCCCGTGGACGAGGTGCTCGGGAACCTGGACGACCTGGTCTTCCGCATGGACAACGAGGAGAACACGGGCGATGTCGCGGAAGGCCACGAGGGGGAGGGCGTGACCGGAGCGACATGTCTGTACGCGGTCTACGACCCGGTGACGGGGACCTGCACGATGGCCCGTGCGGGACACCCGGAACCGGTGGTGGTGCGCCCGGACGGGACGGTCACCTGCCCCGACGTGCCGGCCTCGGCGCCGCTCGGCCTGGGCGGCTACCCCTTCGAGACCGCCGAGCTGTCCCTGCCGGAAGGTTCACAACTGGTGCTGTACACCAACGGCCTGGTCGTGGACCGCACCCATGACATCGAGGTCGGGCTGGAGAGGCTGCGCCGGGCGTTGGACGGGTCCGGGGGCCGCACTCCGGAGGAGACGTGTCAGGCGGTGATCGACGCGCTCAAGCCCTCTCACTGCTCCGACGACATCGCGCTGCTGGCGGCGCGTACCCGGATGCTCCCGCCCTCGCGCGTGGCCGAGTGGGACGTGTCGCAGGACCCGGCGGTGGTTCCCTCGGTGCGAGCGCGCTGCAGAAAGACGTTGCTGGAGTGGGGGCTGGAGGAGACCGGATTCACCACGGAACTGATCCTCAGCGAATTGGTCACGAACGCGATCCGGTACGGCTCACCGCCGGTCGGCGTGCGGCTGCTGCGCGGACGCTCTCTGATCTGCGAGGTGTCGGACGGCAGCGGCACCTCGCCGCGCCTGCGGCGGGCGGCGACCACGGACGAAGGCGGGCGGGGACTGTTCCTGGTGGCGCAGTTCGCCCAGCGATGGGGAACGCGGTACACAACCCGCGGCAAGGTCATCTGGGCGGAACAGCTTCTTCACGACGGCGCATCCGCCGCCACGGGCCACACTCCGATCGACGTTCTCCTTGAACAGTTCGATGATCCCAGCATGTGAGCTCGGACAGCGCGCTCACCGGGGCGACCGCCCTGCCTCGAAGCCTGGTGCCACCTGCGGGACGCCGAACTCGCCCGTCGCGCCCGTGCAGCACTCATCTGACATGCACAAAAAGCTGGACTGGCGGTGGGGCTGCGCAGTCCCACCCGTCCCGTGCCCCGTCAGCGGACCGCCCTCGCCGAACCTCCCCCCAACCGACCAGGCGGCGGGCGTCCCCGCCGTGCCGGAGGGGATGGGGTCGGTTGGCGCTTGGCCGACGGAGGTCCCCGTCAATTTCCGTGGGCGTCTCTTATGCGTCGGGGTGCTGAGTTGTGTCGAGTGCCACTTTCGCGCTGTACAACCAAATCGTTGATCTCTGATCGTTACGCCAAGACACCCTAACGGGCTGGTAAAGCCCGCTGGTTGTGGGCTTTGATGTCGGCTCGGCGCGACCGGCATCGTGGACGCGCCCAT
This sequence comes from Streptomyces sp. NPDC050564, assembly GCF_044457265.1. Lineage (NCBI taxonomy): Bacteria > Bacillati > Actinomycetota > Actinomycetes > Kitasatosporales > Streptomycetaceae > Streptomyces > Streptomyces sp. NPDC050564. Next base: position 49,393 of record NZ_JBITGS010000037.1, read on the forward strand.
GGACACATAAGGGTGGGAACCAACGTGAAGTCAGCTCTGGGACGCGTCCTGGTCGGCATCGGTGTGACGGCGGCGCTCACCGCGACGGCCGCATGCGGTGGGCAGGACACCCACGACAAGAGCAGCGGGTCGAAGAAGCCTGCGACCAAGGCATCGTCCGCAGCTCCGGAGGCTCTGAAGCCGCTCACCGAGGCGCAGTTGACGAAGGCTGCGATCACCAAGGCGGATGTGAAGGGTTACCGCGTCGGCAACACACCCGACGATGAGATCCCGGAGGTGAGCGTGCCCGCGAAGCCCGCCACCTGCCAGGCCATCGCCGACATGTTCCTGCTCGGCACCGAGCCCGACGCCACGGCCCGTGTGTCCCGTTCGCTGACCAGCCTGGAGCGGACCGACGGCACGATGCTCCGGATGGGTCTGCTCGCGCACAAGGAAGCGGACGCCAAGAAAGTGGTCGCCGACCTTCGCACCCAGAGCGAGAAGTGCAACTCCTACGAGCACACCGACTACCAGTACACCGGCGTCAAGCCTCTCAAGTCCCCTGACCTCGGTGACGAGGCGGTGTCGTACACGATGACCAGTGACATCGACGGCGACAAGATCCCGGTGACCTACTCCGTCGTGCGCAGCGGCTCGACCCTGGTCGTCTTCTACGCGATGAACGCTCTGGGCGGAAAGGCCCCCGAGGTGCCGGCCGCTGTCATGGAGGCGCAGGTCACCAAGCTCGAGAAGGCCGCCTAACAGGGCCCGGTTCGACATGAACTAAGGGCCCGGCAGAAGAGCTGACGCTGTTGGTAAGTCCACCCCGCTGGATCTCATCCAGCGGGGCGGACTTACCGGGAGCCAGATCATCAAATCCCGCGTTCCTCGTAACCGCTGGCGCGGCTGCACTCTACGTCGGCCACCCGGCGCTCCAGCAGGTCGAGGGCCCGAGGAGCAAGTCAACGGATGAGCACGCGGGTCGACTCCTTGTGCTCCAGTGGCCCCGGTGTCCTCTGACCGGCAGGAGTCCGCCGAGAGGATCAAGCCTCCTGCAGCACCGGAGCAGGGCGCTCGGCCGAGCCCCGGACGATCAGTCGGGTGGGGACGGTGATGGTGCGGGCGCGGGAGCGGTCGCCGTCCAGGCGGGCCAGGGCGGTCGTCGCTGCCGATCGGCCGATTTCCTCGGGGTCCTGGGCGACGACGGTCAGGGCCGGTTCGAGTGCCTCGGCAAGCTCCACGTCGTCGAAGGCGACGACGGCGACGTCCTTCCGCTTGCTGCGGGCGAGTTCGGCGATTATCCCCAGCGCGACGATGTTGTTGCCGGCGAACAGCGCGGTGGGGGGATCCGCCAGGCCCAGTAGCTGGGACGTGGCGGCGGAGGCACCGTGCTGGTCGTGGGCGTTGGTGACCAGGGAGCGGTCATATGGGAGGCCGGCTTCCTGTAGGGCCGCGCGGTATCCGGCCAGGCGCTCGCGGCGTGTGTAGAGCTTGGTGGGAAGGTCGCCGATGAAGCCGATGCGCCGGTGGCCGTGGGCGATGAGGTGGGCGACGCCTTCGTGGGCGCCCGCGCGGTTGGTGCTGACGACGCTGTCCGTGGCCAGGCCCGCGCCCGGGCGGTCGACGAAGACGACGGGCAGGCCCGCGGTGCGGTGGCTCTTGAGGTGTGAGTGGTCGGCGCCGAGGGACGGCACGACCATCAGGATGCTGACACGGCGCGCGAGGAACTTGTCCGTCAATGCGCGTTCGCGGTCGGGATCGTCTGCGGAGGAGCCCATGAGCAGGGTCAGGCCGCGGTCGCGGACTGTGTCCTCGATGCTTCTGGCCACGGCACCGAAGAAGGGGTTGCCGAGGTCGGGGATGACCAGTCCGATGGTGGTGTCGGGTCCGCCGACGCGGATGTTGCGGGCCATGAGGTTCGGCTGGAAGCCGAGCTTGGCCACGGCGGCGAGAACCTTTTCCCTGGTCCGGGCCGAGGCGGGTCCGTCCTCGTTGAGGACACGGGAGACGGTCTTGGCGCTGACGCCCACTTCTCGGGCGACGTCTGCCAGGGTGGGGCGGCGGTTCGCTGCCATGGAGGAAACAGTCTCCTGTGCTCGTCGGTTCCGGCCGCGGCCTCGGCCGGAACCTGTGAGTGCTTCAGCTGTACGTCAGTTGGCCTGGACACCTGCGGCCTTCGCCGCCTCGGAATCCGCTACGACAGTACCTCCGGTCTCATCGACGGTGAGCGCGCCGGTCATGATGGCGACGACCTCCGCCATGGAGTAGTCGGAGGGCTTGATCACGGCAGCGCGCCGGCCGAGTCGGTGGACGTGGATCCGGTCGGCGATCTCGAAGACGTGCGGCATGTTGTGGCTGATCAGGACGACCGGCATGCCCTTGTCCCGGACGCGGCGGATGAGGTCCAGGACCTGGCCGGATTCCTTGACGCCGAGAGCGGCGGTGGGTTCGTCCATGACGACGACGCTGCGGGCCCATGCGACGGAACGGGCGACAGCGACGGCCTGCCGCTGTCCGCCGGAGAGGGTCTCGACCGACTGTGTCAGCGAGCGCAGGCCGATCTTCAGGTCGGCCATGTGCTCGGCGGCCTCCTGGCGCATGCGCTTCTTGTCCAGCATGCGGAAGACACTGCCGAGGACGCCGGGGCGGCGGAGCTCACGCCCGAGGAACATGTTCGAGGCGATGTCCATCGAGGCGGCCACGGCGAGGTCCTGATAGACCGTCTCGATGCCGTGGGCGCGTGCGCTTTGCGGACCGGAGAACTGGATGGGTTCGCCGCCCAGGCGTATCTCGCCCGCGTCGGGGACCACCGCGCCGGTGAGGGCCTTGATCAGGCTGGTCTTGCCGGCTCCGTTGTCGCCGATGACGGCGAGGACCTCGCCGGGCAGGAGGTCGAAGTCGGCGCCGTCGATGGCGGTGACGTGGCCGTAGCGCTTGATCAGACCGCGGGCCTGCAGCACGGGGGTGGGGGAGGACGTGGCGGTCATCGGGCCTTCTTCCGGGAGATCTGGTCGACGGTCACCGCGAGGATCACCAGGATTCCGGTGATCAGGGTCTGGTAGATGGAGGCGACGCCCATCAGCTGCAGGCCGTTGCGGAAGACACCGACGATGAGGACGCCGATGAAGGTGCCCAGGACCGATCCGCGTCCGCCGAAGAGGCTGGTGCCGCCGAGGACCACGGCGGTGATGCTGTCTAGGTTGTCGGTCTGTCCTGCCTGGGGGTCGCCGACTCCGGTGCGGGAGATGAGCAGCAGGGCGGCGATTCCGTACAGGACGCCCGCCACGGTGTAGATGCCGATGGTGAGCCGGGAGGTGCGGATGCCGTTCAGCCGCGCTGCTTCCTGGCTGTTGCCGAGGGCGTAGACGTGTCGGCCCCAGCCGGTATTGCTCAGCGCGTAGGCGAGGAGGAGGAACAGGGCGATGGTGACCAGGGAGCCGTAGGTGATGTCGGTGTGGCCGAGCGGGAAGGTCTGCCCGAGGGCCGTCAGCGGGCCGGGCAGGCTGGTGACCGTCTGCTCCTCGGAGTAGATGTGGGTCAGCGCGAACGCCACGTTGAGCATGCCGAGCGTGACGATGAACGGTGGCAGCGGGATCTTCTGCACGAGCAGCCCGTTGAGCAGCCCGAAGCCGCCGCAGACGACCAGGCCCAGAGCGATGGCGACGAGCGGGGGCACGGAGCCCTCGGCGGCCATCTTGGCGATGACGATGCTGCCGAACGCCATCACGGCTCCGCACGACAGGTCGATGCCCGCGGTGAGGATGATCAGGGTCTGTCCGATGGCGAGGGTGCCCACGACCATGACCTGCTGCACGATCAGGGAGAAGTTCCCGCCCGTGAGGAACTGGTCCGAGGTGACGGAGAAGAAGACGCAGGCCAGGAGGAGGGCGACCAGCGGTCCGGTGGTCGGTGCCGTGAGCAGTCTGCGGGCCGTGGTCGGTGCTTTGAGCTCGGCGTACGGGGTGGTCGTGGCTGTCATGCGAAGTCCTTGTCGGAAGACAGAAGTCGTTGTCCGTCCTTGCCGGAGGACAAGAGGAGGACAAGAGGACGAGGGGGCGGCCGTCCCGGTCGGGGAGGAGGGGCCGGCCGCCCCGCTGAGGGGAGAGGCGGTGTCGTACGGTCCTCGGGGGCGGCTCAGCCCCAGCAGTTCTCCAGGCCGTAGGCGGTGTCCTTGGACGCGACCCCGTCCTGTGCCTTGTCGGAGATCAGGGTGACGCCCGTGTCGGTGTAACCGGACGCCTTCTTGCCGTCCTTGGCGTACGTCACTACGGACTTGACGCCCTCGGCGGCCATCTTCAGCGGGTACTGCTGGGACGTCGCGGCGATCTTGCCGTCCTTGACCGCCTGAGTCCCGGTGCAGCCACCGTCGACGGAGACGATCAGCACGTCCTTCTCCCGGCCCTTGGCCTTGAGCGCGGTGTACGCGCCCAGGGCGGCCGGTTCGTTGATGGTGTAGACGACGTTGATGCCGGGCTCTTTCTGGAGGCAGTTCTCCATGGCGGTCTGGCCCTTGGCCTGGTCGCCGCCGGTGTCCTGGGAGCAGACGACCGACGGGTCCTTCTCGTCGATGCCGAAGCCCTTGAGGAAGCCGTTGTGCCGCTGGACGCCGACGGAGACACCCGGCGCGAGGTCGAGGGTGGCTATCTTGGCGGTCTTGCCCTTCATCGCTGCCTTGGCGTACTCGCCGATCAGTTCGCCGGCCTTGAGGTTGTCGGTGGCGAAGAGGGCGTCGACCGCGCTGTCCGGCTCGGTCGGGGTGTCCAGGGCGATGACCAGCACGCCCTTGGCGCGGGCCTTTGCGATCGCCGGCACGATGGCCTTGGAGTCGCTCGGGGTGATCAGGATGCCCTTCACGCCGGAGGCGACCATGTTCTCGATGGCCGTGACCTGACCGGCGTTGTCGCCGTCGAACTTGCCTGCGGCGGTGACCAGTTGGGCGCCGTTTTCCTTGGCGGCCTTCTCCGCGCCCTCCTTCATCTTCACGAAGAACGGATTGGTGTCGGTCTTGGTGATCAGACCCACCTTCACGCTGCCCGAGCCGGTGCTGGCGGAATCGGATCCGGAGCCGGATCCGCAGGCCGTCAGGGTGAGGGCTGCGATGCCCGTGCACGCAGCGACTCTGAGGAGAGAAAGGGGCAGACGAGGGGTGCGAGACATGAACGACTCCTGCGGGATTGCGAGCGGCGCGGCCGGCATCGGAGCATGCCGTCCCGAGGTGTCATCGTTGACTTATGTCATCGTTGACACTGCTTGCCGAGGATGATGGACTCCGCCTCCCGGCAACGTCAATGCCTTGCACCCGACGCAAGTCCGTAACGACCGCGGCGGCCGCCCGGTTCGTGCCCGCTTTCGCTCGTACGTTCGCAGAGAAGAGCAGCCCATGAGCCCACGTCAGATAACCGTCCTGGGGGAGTGCGTGGCGGACGCGTTCGCCGAACCCGCCAGCGCTCCGAACGAACTCGCCCTGCGTGTGCTGCCCGGTGGCGGGCCCGCGAACACGGCGGCGGCCCTGGCCCGGCTGGGCACCCCGGCCCGCTTCCTCGCGCGGCTGTCCGACGATGTATTCGGCCGCCTGTTCCGCTCCCACCTGGAGGCATCCGGGGTGGACCTGTCGCACGCCGTCACGGCCGCGGAGCCCAGTACGCTGGCCGTGACGGAACTGGATGCCCAGGGGCAGGCCGTGTTCTCCTTCCATGCCGAGGCCACCGCCGACTGGCAGTGGACGAACGAGGAGCTGGCCGGCGTCGATCTGTCCGAAACCGCCTGCGTGCATACCGGCTCTCTGGCCCTGGTCCGCGAGCCCGGGGCGGCGGTGGTGGAGGAGTTTCTGGCAACCGCCGCGCCCCAGGCCACCATCAGCATCGATCCCAACGTCCGGCCGCTGCTGGTGCGCCCCGAGGTCTACCGGGCGAGGCTGGCGCACTGGTGCGAACTCGCCGACGTGCTGCGGCTGAGCGAGGACGACCTGGCACTCCTTCTGCCCGACACGTCCCCCGAGCGGGCGTGCGACATCTGGCACGCCGCGGGGGCGCGGCTCGTCGTGATCACGCGCGGCGCCGAAGGCGCCCTGGCCTCGCTCGGCGGCGAGCGGCTGCGGGTCCCCGCGGTGGCGACGCGGGTGGTCGACACGGTCGGGGCGGGGGACTCCTTCACTGCCGGGCTGCTGCACCACCTCGGCGCCCACGGCCTCCTCGGCGGCAGACTGACGAGCGTCCGTCTCGGCGATGTCGCGGAAGCCTGCCAGTTCGCAGCCCAGGTCGCGGCTCTGACCTGCTCGGTTGCCGGTCCCAATCCGCCATGGCAGAGCCAGTTGACGCAACTCGCCACAGCCGACGGCGTATGACGGGCAGGTGGCCGCGTAGGGGTACGTCACGCCCGAACTGGTTGACGCACGGGCCGGATTGCCCCCATCATCGGGCCACTCGATGTCATCGATGACACAAGTCAACGATGACACCCCTGTCGGCGCCGGGGACGACCGCGCCGACAGGGTGTCACTCTTCGGTCCGTCCGCGCCGGGCAGCAGGCTCCGCTGCGCGGACGGCCGCGGCACAGGAGACATCATGAGCTCTGGACGTGTATCCCGGCATGCCCGCGTACGGATGATCGCGGCGGTGGCGACCGTCTGCGCCTTGTCCGCCGCCCCGCTCGCTCCACAGGCCCTCGCCGCCGACACCCCGCCGTACTCCGAGACCTACCGTCCCCAGTTCCACTTCACACCGGAGAAGAACTGGATGAACGATCCCAACGGCCTCGTGTACTACAAGGGCGAGTATCACCTCTTCTACCAGTACAACCCGGGCGGCAACTCCTGGGGCGACATGTCCTGGGGGCACGCGGTGAGCACGGACCTCGTGCACTGGAAGCAGCTGCCGCTCGCGTTGTCGTACGACGACAAGGAGATGGTGTTCTCCGGCAGCACGGTCGTCGACTGGAACAACACCACCGGTTTCGGCACGAAGAAGAACCCGCCCATGGTGGCGATCTACACCAGCTACTCGAAGACCACCGGCAGGCAGGCCCAGTCGCTCGCTTACAGCACCGACCGCGGCCGCACCTGGACCAAGTACCAGGGCAATCCCGTCCTCGACATCGGCTCCGATGAGTTCCGTGACCCCAAGGTCCAGTGGTACGAGCCGACCAAGAGCTGGCTGATGACGGTGTCGCTGTCCACCGAGCACAAGGTGCGGTTCTACTCGTCGAAGAACCTCAAGGACTGGAACCTGCTCAGCGAGTTCGGGCCGGCCGGCGCGACGGGCGGCGTGTGGGAGTGCCCCGACCTGTTCCCCCTCGCGGTCGACGGGGACGAGAACAACATCAAGTGGGTCCTGGTCGTCAACATCAACCCCGGCGGTATCGCGGGTGGTTCGGGCGCCCAGTACTTCGTCGGCGACTTCGACGGCAAGAAGTTCACCGCCGAGGACAAGGGCACCTACACCCCGCCCGCCGGCACGGTGATGCAGGACTTCGAAAGCACCGACTTCGGTACGTGGACGACCACCGGCACCGCGTTCGGCGCGGGTCCGGCGGCCGGGGCGCTGGACGGGCAGGGGACCGTCGACGGCTTCGACGGCAAGGGCCTCGCCAACAGCTTCCATGCGGGTGACGGCACCACCGGAACCCTCACCTCACCCGAATTCACCGTCGACAGCCCCTACCTGAACTTCAAGGTCGGCGGTGGACGACACCCGCACGAGCCCGGAACCGCCCTGGAGCAGGGACCTCCGCCTGAGGGGACGGTCCTGGCCGACTTCGAAGGCGGCAGCTACGGCGACTGGACGAAGACCGGAGACGCCTTCGGCTCGGCACCGGCCACCGGCACCCTCCCCAACCAGCAAGACGTCTCCGGATTTCTGGGCAGTGGCCTGGTCAACACGTACCTGAACGGCGACTCCACCACCGGCACCCTCACCTCGCCCGAATTCACCATCGACAAGAATTACGTCAACTACCTCATCGGTGGCGGCAACCACCCCGTCGGCTCCGCCAACCCCACCGCCGTAGAACTCCTCGTCGACGGCCAAGTGGTGCGCAGCGCCACCGGAAAGGACACCGAGGCGCTCAACTGGGCTTCCTGGGACGTCAGCGACCTCACCGGCAAGAGGGCGCAGATCAGGATCGTCGACGACAACACCGGCGGCTGGGGCCACCTCAACGTCGACCACATCATGCTGTCCGACACCAAGGCCCAGCCCGTCTCCCAGGAGACGTCCGTCAACCTGATCGTCGACGGCCAGGTCGTCCGCAGCGCCACCGGCTCCCACAGCGAGACCCTGGACTGGGCCTCCTTCGACCTGCGTGCCTACGCCGGCAAGACGGCGCGCATCCAGATCGTCGACATGAACACCGCCGGCTGGGGCCACGTCCTGGCCGACCAGTTCACCGCCGCCGAAAAGCCCGCCGAGTCCGTCGTGCAGCGCGCCGACTGGGCCGACTACGGCAAGGACTACTACGCGGCGGTGTCCTGGGAGAACGTGCCGGGCGACAAGCGGTACATGATCGGCTGGATGAACGACTGGGAGTACGGCGGCTCCATCCCCACCTCGCCTTGGCGCAGCGCGCAGAGCATCCCCCGCCAGATGGCCCTGCGCACCGTCGACGGCCGGATCCGGTTGACCAGCGAGCCGGTCGACAGCCTCGCGTCTCTCCGGGAGAAGTACCCGGCGACGGCGGCCGACGTCACCGTCACGAGCACCTCACAACCCCTGATAGGTCCTACGGCCAGGGGCAAGGCACTCGACATCGAGGCGACCTTCTCCCTCAAGGACGCCGAACGCTTCGGGCTGAAGGTGCGTACCGGTGCCGGAGGCGAGGAGACCGTCATCGGCTACGACACCACGACTCAGGAGTTGTACGTCGACCGAACCCGCTCCGGTGCCGTGGACTTCAACAGTGCCTTCCCCGGCGTCCAGCGAGCACCGCTGCAGGCCAAGAACGGCAAGGTGAAGCTGCGGATCCTCGTCGACTGGTCGTCCGTCGAGGTCTTCGGCGGCAGCGGCGAGGCGGTGATCACCGACCAGATCTTCCCCGACCCCACCAGCCAGGGAGTGCAGGTCTTCGCCGATAACGGCTCGGTGAAGCTGGAACGGGCCCGCGTCTGGCACCTCGACTCCTACCGCGACTGATCCCCGACCACGAAGGAACCACACCGTGAACAAGACCCTGCTCGCCGAATTCACCGCCCGTGAGGGAGCGGAGGACGAGGTCGCCCGCCTGATCCTGGACTACGCCCGGAAGGTGCGCGAGGAAGACGGCAACCTCGCCTTCGACGTGTACACCAAGGCATCCAACGCGCGCGCCTACTGGATCTTCGAGGTGTACCGGGACGAGGACGCGTTCCAGGCGCACCTGAAGGCCCCGTACGGCGGCCCGTTCAACACCGCACTCGCCCCGCTGATCGAGGAGGACGCCTCGGTGCTGACCTTCCTCGATCCGGTGGCCTGACGTCGGCCGGGCCCGCCTCGCGGGCCCGGCCGTTGCCACATCGTGAGCATGTGGTGGCGTGATGGATGAACTGAGGCGTTCCGCTGCCATGCCGTTTCTCGCATGCCGGGCTCTTCTTAGCGGGATGTCGCGCACGTCCTCGATCGCCCAAGGCCGCGTCATGCCGGGGGCGTTCGGCTTCTTCGTGGACCGACGGTCTTGACTGGGGCCGACGGCGTCGGCAAGACGCGGCTGGCGCTGGAGTTCGCCAAAGGCCTGCCCGGCCGCCGCGGACGGGTCGACTTGGTCGAACTCGACGCGCTGCGTGACGGCGCTCTGCTTGCGCAGTCTGTCGCCGCCGCGCACGGGGCGAGACGATCCGGCGCCGACATTCCGGTCCGCCGCCGCAGTGCGAGCCGTGAGAATCCCCCTCGTTGAGGGGGAGAAGCCAAGACCGCACCGCACCAGCAAGACCTTCCAGCCCACCAGGAACGAGCCCGCGGCTTTCAGCCGCGCCGGCCGCGTGGTTGTCGGTCTACGGGTGCTACCCGATCGGAAGTTGGTAACCTCGATCTCCTCCACACGCTCCTGAACGGGGTGCTGGCCTCCCAAGAACCAGCAAGAGCAGGGCAGGAGGCAATAACCCGATCGGTGAGCGACCGGCAGGCCACGTTCAAGGTCCCCCGCCCGGTAGACCGCGCCACCAGGTAGGGATCGAACGGGAGACGTCTGGCCCAGCTTTTGCTGGACCAGACGTGGGAAGATTCCGGGCTACCCGGAGCCTCCGTGAGTCCGTTACGTCGCCGGGCGGCTCTCCAGCTCCCGCCGCCTGGCAGCCAGTGCCCTCGCCAGCACCTTCGCCCGGTAGGGGTTCGCGTCGCCGAGGGCTGTCGCCACTGTCACTGCCTCGTCCAACAGCGCCAGCCGTCGCTCTGGCGTCTCCCGTACCAGAGGCGATGCGCTGGCCTCCACCAGGACGTACGCCAGCTTTGACCCGTACACCTCCGGCTCGACCTGTGTGAGAAGGCGATAAATCCACAGACCTTCTGCACCGCGCACCACCCGTCGGTTGGCGCTGAGTAGCTTGACCCTCGCCAGCACAACCATGTCCTGATCCACCGATCCCCCTTCATTCCCCTACTCCCGGCCCGCGCCCGTCGCACGACGAGACAGCACAGCGAACGCGCCGGCAGCCGAGAGCGGATGCCGGCACGAACGCCGGGGAGTGGATGACGACGAGTCTGCGGGGGGACCACCACCTGCGACAAGCCCGAACGGACGTGCGCTCCGTCCTATCGCAACGGCCTCCGAGCAGGCATGATGGACCTGACACTCACTCAAGCTCGGCCCGCGAACCGCCCGTCTTCGGAGGCGCACCTCCCGCGGAGCACTAAACGAGCCCGAGCTCTCCACCTGCTCGCTCAGATGTGAGACAAGTCCGGGCCTCGGCGACACCGGCCGCGCCGACCGGCTCATCACCGAGGGCGAACACCTGCGGCCCGGCCGCCGGAGCGGGTGTGAGCCTTCGGCGCAGAACCTGGCGTCTCGCGACGACCTTGACCATCTCATGGGCCACCGGCCCATGCTGGTAGCTCTGAAGAGCGGCCACAACAGATTTGGCGAGGTCATTGGTCGCTCGCTTTGGAACGACAGCCCGTTGCCCCAGAAATGATCCGTCTGGCTGGGTGCCCGGGAGGAGGAGAGAGGGGCGAAGCCACTCGTCTGGCGAGGACCCCACCGGACGCTGTTGTACTGCCGGCCGGGGCCATCCGAGTGTGCTGCGGCTGTGTCGGGCGGCAGTGGTCGAGCCGATTGACCATTCTGAGGGAGGACCGTCACCATGCCGGCGATGAGGGGTTAAGCATGCCGAAGGACTCGATCGCGCGCTTCCTGGCGGCCTTGGGACCTGACGACCGAGAGGCCGTAGTAGCCAAACCGGGGGAGGAGCAGGAGCGCCTCGCCGCGGCCTGGGAGCGTGAGTTGGAGGGCGACGACGAGCTCGACGTCCTCGACGAGGTGTCCCCGCCGGCGGCGGAGGCTGAGGCGGCTCGCCGCGTCCTTGGCCAAGACCACGACTAGGCACCACCGATTCGCCGTGGGCACACGGGCGCAGCCTTCGACCGGGGGCCAGTCAGACCGCGCGGAGGCCTGCACGCCGCGAGCGGGCTTGGGTTGTCACATCGTCCGAGAGGGGACGAAATGGAGCGGGATTCGGAGTCGGAGTTCCGTGTACGCCGGGTCTACGATCCGCCGACGCCCTGGCACACCAGGCGGTCACCCAGTTCGAGGACTCCGATCGTGCTCGTCGGACGTTCCACGTTTCCTGGGTTCGCCGCTGTCTGCTCGTATGGGGAAGGCGCATACACGCCATACCCGATGCCTTGGCGATGTCGATCGCTGCGACGCGCTCCATCAACTCCGCACCCTGGTCTTTCATTTCCGTATCCGCCATGCGTTTCCACCTCGTTCCTCGCTTGGCCGGCCAGGGGTGCGGCTGACCGGGAGCGAAAGGGACGGTCGGGAATCTGAATGGCGTGCTCGCGGCATCCGTGCGTGGTCCCTCAAGCCAGCTCCGGCACCAGACTGTTTCGCTGGATCGATCCCCAAGGCACTACCGGCGTCGCCGGCCAGCCGCACTCCGATTTTCACGCCGGTGAGGCGTCCCGTCAGGGACACGGTGGACTGTTTGAGATCCCAGGTTGTCGCCGGGGTCTTGCCGGCAGCATGAGCGGGAGCCACTCGGGCAGCCGCGGCGAGGGCCGCGTTCCCCTATCCGTGAGCACGAGGGACACGGCAAAAGGAGTAGGCGATGGTGTAGGTCACCGCACCGATGGATGCTGGTGAGTGGCCCAGTATTCGGTCACGGTGATGCCCAGTAGCACAACGTCGTGGTAGCCGCCGGCGAAGAATTCATGTTGACGAAGCCGCCCCTCCTCGACGAAGCCCAGCCTGCGGTAGAGGGCGAGGGAGGCATCGTTGAAGGCGTAGACCTCTACTTCACACTTATTGCAGCGCTGCTCGGCGAACATGTAGGTGAGGATTAGTTCGGTGGCCTCGACCGCGTAACCCTTGCGGCGGTGATCGCGGGTGATCGCGATGCCCGTCTTGAATCGGTCCTGTACGGTTGTCGGTTTCTCCGCTTGTCACAGACCCTGCGAACGCGCGGTCGGCCAGCGCCTCGATCACCAGCCGGAATGCTTCCCCACCTGGCGGACGTCCAGCACGCTCAGCAGTCCAGGCACGACAACTCTCCTCTGAGCGGGGAGGCTCGACCAGGTCAGCATTGCGGACATCGACGGTGTGCTGGGCCAGGTTGCGAAAGCCTTCCCAGTCTTCCGGCTCGACACCCCGCAGACGCACCTTCTCACCGGTCCACATGTCACTCATGGCGCCCACCACCGTCGGTTGCAGGCACTGTCGGCCATGCACGTCAAATGCCAGATGATATCGACTGGATATGATTGTGTGTTGAGTGTCTGAACGGAAAATCTCCCCGCACCAGGGCAAGCTCCGCCCATCGTCGGCCAAGGGTTGGACGGAGTTGCTGGTCAGCGACCCAGGGCGGCTTCGCCGCCCGCCGTGGGACGGGTAAATGGCACACCGAACACCCCGTAGCCCTTGATCAACACCGTGGTGCGGGGTGGCACCTCAGGAGGCGAGGTCAGCTACCTGCGGTTTTGCCCACCCGCGTCAGTATTTACGCGTCAGGCTGCTGGCCTGAGGGTGAGGTCATGGCCGCGGGCGCGAGATTCTTGCGAGGAACCCCGGGCATTCCCGACTCCGTTGGCAAAAGAACAGGGCGGGCATCCCGGCTCGCACTCTGGCTGGGAGTGGCTCACTTGACCGACGGGTCCGTGAGCCAAAGTGACCACCATGGCTGGCGATTAGTCCCTTTCCCAACGGAGTCATTCCCGCTCGGGAGGTATCGCGTCCTGAGGTGAGCGGTGCGGAGCACCGTGGTGGCGTCCGGCGCGGTGCGCCGGGATGGCGGGTCCCGCGTGGTGTGGGATTGTCCCGTGTTCGAATGCGAGGCCTGGGAATTCCGGTTGGCGTCACGGGTGTGAAGCTGGTTGTGCAGGTCAAACTGGCGCCGACGCCCGTGCAGGCGACGGCACTTGAGGCGACTTTGCGCGCGTGCAACGAGGCGGCCACCTGGGCCAGCGAGGTGGCCTTCGAAAAGGATGTGAAGAACAACTTCGCGCTGCGCAGGCTCACCTACGGCGAGGTGAAGGCGCGGTGGAACCTGGGGGCGCAGGCCGCCCAGCACGTGATCAAGAAGACCTGTGACGCCTATGCGACGCTGAAGGCGAACCTGAGGGCCGGGAACCTCGGCAAACCCGGCTCCCGGCGGTATCGCAGGGCCACCGAAAGGCCGATCACCTTCCGCGCCAAGGGGGCGCAGCCCTACGACGACCGGATGCTGTCCTGGCGGATCGCCGCACGCCGGGTGTCGATCTGGACGGTTTCGGGGCGGATCAAGGACGTGGCGTTCACCGCCGCCCCCGTGCAGGTGGCCACCCTGGCCCTGCACCGCAAGGGTGAGTCCGATCTCGTGTACCGGGACGGCATGTGGTTCTTGCTGGCCACCTGCGAGGTCCCCGAAGCACCGGCGAACACGGATCCGGTGGACTTTATCGGCATCGACCTGGGCATCGGGAACATCGCCACCACCTCCGACGGCGAGATCCTGGCCGGACGGGAACTGAACCGTATCCGCGTCAGAGAACGAAAGCTCCGCAGCAAGCTGCAGAAGAGGAACACCCCCTCCGCCAAACGCCGGTTGAAGAAGCGCAGGCGCAAGGAGGCGCGGCGGGCCAGAGACATCAACCACAAGATCGCCAAGCATGTGGTGGCCGAGGCGGAACGCACCGGTCGCGGGATCGCCCTGGAAGACTTGACGGGCATCCGCGAGCGGGTACGGCTTGCAAAGCCCCAACGGGCCACCCACGCCAGCTGGTCCTTTGCGCAGCTGGGGCAGTTCATCGCGTACAAGGCCCGCAGGGCAGGGGTGTTGGTGGTGTACGTCGATCCGGCGTACACCTCGCGCACCTGCGCCCAGTGCGGGCATGTGGACGGGGCGAACCGGGTCTCGCAGGCTTGGTTCGTGTGCCGGTCCTGCGGATTCGTTGATCACGCGGATCGGAACGGCTCCCGCAACATCCGTGCCAGAGCGTGGGAGTTGTGGCGACGCGGGGCGCAGTCAACCGCCCCAGACCCACTTCCCGAACCGGGGCGTGGGACAGGACGCAAACGCAGCGCCACAGCCAGTGGCGCCCGCTGTGCAAGCCCCTCGGCTTCAGCGACGGGTAGTTGACGGGGTTGTTCCGTTTGTTCTCTGGGGTTGTCTGGTATGGCGGGGTCAGCGGGCCTGGGTCAGCTGCTCGACCCTGTTGTGCAGGTGTTGGACGTGGTGTTCGGATTCCGGCTTCATCAGGACGCTGCGGAGGATCCGGGCACCTTCGGTGTCTGCTGTGATCTTGGAGTGGCGGGCGGTGAACGCCTCGTGGCCGGCTTTGAGGGTGCTGAGGTAGATGGGGTCGGAGCTGGTCATGCCGTCGGCGAGGATGCGGGCTGAGGCTGCATCGATGCCGGTGAGGGTCGCGGGGGTGACGGCGGGGAAGTAGGTGACGATGTCCAACTGGGGTGGCTGGTAGAGCTCCAGGGCGTCGGACGCCTCGATCAGGTCCGCCCATTTCAGGGCCGCTCTCCGACCGGCTGCCAGGACCTGGCCCAGGCCGTCGAGGGTGGGCGGCAGGAGTTGGAAGGTGAGCCACAAGGCGGCCGCGGAGGCGCCGGCGCGGGAGCATTCCAGGCTGATCTCGCCGAGGTGGAGCTCGGTGGAGGTGAAATAGGTGTAGGGCGAGTCGTGGAGGTAGAAGCGGCCCACCTCGGGGTCGCTGAAGAGGACGGCGCCGCAGCCGTAGGGCTGCAGGCCGTGCTTGTGCGGGTCGACGACGACCGAGTCGGCCCGCGCGATGGCCCGCCAGGGTTCGGGTGGAAGCCCTTCGGGGCCGGCGGCACCGGCCAGGAGCGTGAAGAAGCCGCCGTACGCGGCATCGACGTGGATGCGGACCCCGTACCGCTCGGCCAGGGGCAGCACGTCGTGGACGGGGTCGACGGCGCCCAGTCCGGTGGTGCCGGTGGTGAGGACGACGGTGCCCACCTGTCCGGTGCGCAGTATGTCCTCCAGCGCGTCGAGGTCCATTCGGCCCTGGCTGTCGGTGCGGACGGGGTGGCTAGTCAGGCCCAGGACGTGGCACATGCGGCCGTGGGTGTAGTGGGCGTCGGCGCTGTGGGCGATGCCGCGGCCGGGGTGAAGTTCGCGGGCGACGAAGAGGGCTTCGAGGTTGGCGATCGTGCCGCTGGTGGTGAGGTGGCCGAGGTGGGTGTCGTAACCGAACATGGTGGCGAGCTGCGCGACGACCTCGCGTTCCATCGCGGCGGTGGCGGGGCCGCCGTCCAGGGCGTGGTTGTTGGGGTTGACCAGCATGGCGGTGAGGTAGCCGACTACCGCGGCGGGGTGCGGGGGCTTGAGCATCTGGCCCGCGTAGTGCGGGTGGAAGAAGGGGTAGTTGTCCTTCAGTCTCCCGGTGAACTCTGCGAAGACCGACGCGAAGCGGTCGTCGTCCACGTGGAGGGACGGGTGCGGCTGGTAGGGGCCGAAGGTGTCGGCCCAGTTCTGTATCGCGTGGGTGGCTCGGCCGAGCCAGTGCTGCAGATCCACTGATCTCCCTCTCGGTCGTGGTGTGCGTCCACCATAGGATTTGATTGACTAGTCAGCAATTGATTGCTTAGCAATTGAGACAGCGGTTAGTGAGGAGGCAGTAAACTTGGCGGCGATGAACCCCACACCTCAGCACAGCGAGGAGGCCCTCGCCCGCGCCGCCAACAGTCGGCTGGTGCGGGATTTCGGCCTGCTGATCAAGTCCGCCACCCGCCTCGAGCAGCGCATCGACAGCGCGCTGCGACGCGAGTGCGGGATCAGCCACACCATGCTGGAGGTGCTGATACGGCTCTGCCGCCAGCCCGGCGAGGAGGTCAACCAGCGGCAGCTGGCCGACGACCTGACCCTCACCAGCAGCGGCACCACCCGCCTGATCGACCGCATGGAGGAAGCCGGCCTGGTCCGCCGCGCACCGTCCGCCGAGGATCGGAGGGTGGCCCTGGTGGAACCGACCTTCGAAGGACGTAAGGCGTTCCTGCGTGCGGCGGCCGTCCACGCCCAGGTGGTGGAGAAGTACTTCGTCAAGCCACTGGCAGCTGACGACTACGCGCAGCTGACCGGCGCACTGCGCGAGATCGACAAGGCACTTCGAGACACCCGGTGAGAGAACTTGTCAGGGAATTGCCTGGAGGACCTGACCGGTCGGCTGGGTCAGCCGGCGGGTCATCAGGGTGATGGCCGCCCTGGTGATCAGGGCATCGCCTTCTCTGATGCGATGAACGGAGCGGGGCCTCCCGCTCCCGCCGGGTGCGTCGGGTCGCTGTACGACGAGGCGTCGCCGCCGCCCTTGAAGATCCATGACGTGGACTCGGCGGCCGGGTTGAGGGCCACCACGCTGCCCTGGCCCGAAGTGACGGCGAGGTCGCCGAAGCGGGCGGAGGTGAAGTACCTCCCGCCGCCGATGTCGTCGTTGCTCGTCTTCCACAGCTGCTTGCCCGCAAGGCTGAAGCCGTGCAGGTACATGTCTTCCGACCCCGACTCGCCAGACCCGGAAGCGACAACCAGCGTGTCGCCGATGCGTGTGGGCCGCCCGGTGTTGCCTCCGGTCCGGACCGCCCAGCTCCGCGTCCCGTCTTTGGCATCCAGCGCGACCAGCCTCTTCCCGAAGGTGCCGACGTACACCGAACCGCCGGCCACCGCCGGCTCGCTTGTCGGCCCGGCCGGGGTCGGCGCCTCCCAGGCCACGCTGCCGTCGGGGGCGTACGCGCGCACGCTGCCCTTGCTCTCCGTGCCGGTCGTCACCAGTACGAAGTCCCCCGCGGCCACGGGGGACTGGCTGCCGCCCCCGTCGATCGTCCGCTTCCAGCGCACTCCGCCCCGCGGATCGACGGCGTACAACTCGGCAGCCCCCTCTCCGTTTTCCGCCGTCAGGCAGTACGCGCCGTCGGCCGTGGCCAGAGGAGACATCACCGACCGGCTCAGCTCGACGCTCCAGAGCTTCCTGCCCTTCGGGGAGACGGCGTGCAGTGCGCCGTCCATGCCTCCGACGTACAGCCGGCTCCCGTCGGGCGACAGCGCCGCACACGCGCCGCGGCCACCTAGCCCTCCTGTCCCGTACTCCCAGCGCACCCCCGTGGACCGCGGCCCGGCCGAGGAACCCGTCGCTCCGGCCTTGTCGTCCCCCCGGTCGCGCAGCCACAGCCATCCGCCTGTCCCGGCACCGGCGACCACCGCCGCGCCTCCCACCGCGGCCCGCAGCAGGCCGAGCCGGGAGGGCGGCACGCCAGGAGATTCGGAGGCCGGGACGTCCGTGAGGGTCACCGGCGCGACGTACTCGACCCGGCTCTCCCGCTCCGCCGACTCCCACGCGGGCACCCAGCGTTCACCGCCCCCGGACGGTTCGGGAGCGGCAGCGCCGGTGAACCATCCCGGCCACACGCCCGCCTGCAGCGTCCCCGCGTCGTGCCCCGCGGCCGCCACCACCTCCCGGGGAGTGGGCCGCTCCCCGGGCTCCTCCCGCAGGCACGACTCCACCAGCGGCAGCACCGGCTCCGGCACCCCATTCCGTTGATGACCTGCCGGTCCGCCACACGTGGACGTCCCGTGACGGCCCGCGGTATGAGCGGAGAGAGCAACTCCCACTCCTGGTCGGTGAGTTCATGGCGGCGTATCACCCCCCCGTGATCCACCCTCCGATGATCTTTGAAGACGGACCCTAGTACCCTGCACTCATTCGACGATCGGACGATCACGGGTACGGGCATGCAGGCACGAGGCGGGCGTCCAGGGGCGGGGACACGGGGATTTCAATGAGTGACGCACATCTGATGCGAAGCCGCAGACCGGGCCTCTCGGTCGGTGCGCGCATCATCGCCGTGGTCGTCCTCACCGCGATCGGGGCCGTCGTCGCCTGGCTCCAGCACGACGCTCGCGGCCGGAGTGCGGAGCCGCGTACGGAGTTCACCGCGAACAACCCGCCGGCCGGTCTGCCCACCGCGCTCACCACCAGCCAGCACCTCCACTGGTCCCGCTGCACCTCGCCGCCCACCGCGCGCACGGGCTACGACTGCGCCACCATGAAGGCCCCCCTCAACTACCGGAAACCAGACGGCAGGACGATCGACGTCGCCCTGATCCGCCGCAAGGCCACCGGCCCGAACGCCCGGCGCATCGGCTCGCTCGTCCTCAACTTCGGCGGCCCCGGCGTGTCCGGCGTGAGCGGACTGCCCGAATTCCTCAACCAGTACGAGCCGCTCCTCGACCGCTACGACCTGGTCTCCTTCGACCCGCGCGGCGTCGGCGCGACCATTCCCGTGCGATGCGGGAAGACCGCGGACGAGACCGGTTACGACGGGGCCTACGCCTGCGCCGAGCACTCCAAGGCGCTCCTCCCGTACATCGGCACCTCGCACACCGCGCGCGACCTCGACCTGATGCGCTACCTCCTCGGCGACGAGCGGCTGCACTACTTCGGCGTCTCGTACGGAACGGCGCTCGGCGCGGTCTACGCCCACCTGTACCCGTCGCACGTCGGACGGCTCGTCCTCGAAGCGTCCGTCGATCCGACCGAGGACCTCGACGAGGAGCAGGTGTCGCAGGTCAAGGCGGTCCAGGCGGCGTTCGACCGGTTCGCTGCGCACTGCGCGGCCCGTATCCGCCACTGTCCGACCGGCGACGGGCCCGAGGAGGCCGCGCGACGCATGGCGCGCCTGGCCGACCGCTTGGAGAAGAAGCCCGCCCCAGCCGGCGGCGGAAGGAACCTCGACGCCGACGACCTCGCGTACGCCGTCAGCGACCATCTCGACCTCGGCACAGACGGCTGGTCGCCGCTCGCCAAGGCCCTCACCGCGCTGATCGACCACAACGACGGCCGTCCGCTGAGCAAGGGCGCGGACGACATCGGCTCCGCCGACCACGCGGCGACCCCGCGGGCCAGCAGCCGCGCCGCCCGGACCGCGATCACCTGCGCGGACTCCAGCCTGCGCCCCGGCTTCGAACGCCTCGACAGGGACGTGGCCCGCATCAAAGCCGCCTCGCCCGTCTTCGGCGCGGCCTGGTCCACCGGCGTCTACCTCTGTTACGACTGGCCGTTCGACGGCGAGCGCGCCACGCCCCAGGTGAACGCCGACGGCGCGGCCCCCGTCCTAGTGGTCGGCGGCACCGGCGACCCGACTACCCCATACCCCGGCGCCCGCCACATGGCCCGCGCCCTGGGCGACGGTGTCGGCGTGCTCCTGACGGCCGAGGAGGAGGGCCACGGCACATACCCGCAGAACCGCTGCGTCACGGAGACGGTCGACCAATACCTCCGCACTGGCCGCACCCCGGCCCCGGGGACGGTGTGCCGGGGCAGCATGTCCTGAGGCCCGTACGAATCCGCCGGGCGGCCGTCAGCACACCGGTTCGCTCGCAGGGGCCCCGGGCGTGCACCACCACACCGCCCGGTCCACACAAGGGATGGATCTGGATCGGCGCCGGAGTGATCGCCCTCGGCCTCTACGGCGCCGTCGCGACCTTCCAGAGCGATGACAACTTCGGGCGCATTCTGGCGGCGTACGGCGGAATTTTTGTCGCCGGGGCGATCGCCTGGGGCATGATCGCCGACGGATACCGCCCCGATCGCTTCGACGTCATCGGAGCCCTCGTCTGCCTCGCAGGAATGACCGTGATCATGTACTCCCCGCGTGGTAACTGACGACCTCAACCGCAGGTCATTCCGCAGGTTCTGATAGCCCGACTCACCAGCATCCTCGACGGTCACGGTGTCTCCTCCGCGGGCAGCGGGACTGGGTTCAGGTGTGTGTGATGAGGTAGGCGGGGCCTTGGCCGAGCCGGGCCCGTTCGACGGCGTCGAGGCGGGCGAAGGCCCGCGGTGCCATCAACTGCCGCCATCCGGCCAGGTCGTGAACGGCCCACATGTCGTGCTCTGCGGGATCGAGGCGGATCCGGCGGAGTTGGTCGCGGGTGAGGCGCCCTCCGTCGAAGACGAAGCCGACCTTGTTCAGTGGCAGCCGGGGCCCGGCATGAAGGAAGTGCGTCAGGATCAATCGCGGCGTCCCGGAGCCGAGTTCGAGCCCGGTCTCTTCGACAGCTTCGCGGCGCGCGGTCTGGAGAGGGTCGTCCCCTTGCGCGTCGAGATTGCCGCCCGGGAATTGCCAGAGCCGGGATCCGTAGACCGAGCGCAGCTGTACGGGCCGGTCGTGTTCGTCGCGTACGTATAGGCAGCCGTACACCGTGTGGTGGGGCACGGTCTGCACGTAGTCCGAGGGCGTCACCGGCAGGGAGTGGCCGGGTCGCGCCGGGCGGTGGTCGAACTCGAAGGCCAGGGGACCGAGCGCTTCCTTGTCCGGTGGGTAGATGCTGCGGAGGGTCACGAACAACTCCTCGCGCGATGCGTCAGGGTCGATGTGTGAGGGATCCTCTGCATTGAGAAGGTCCTCGAACGAGGCGTACCGGGTGACCCGCCTCACGACGATGTCGAGTTCGCGACCGCTGTCCCGGTCGTGGAAGACGATGGCGTCCCCTGCTGCGACGGCTGCCTTCTTTGGGGTGGCCACACGTACCTCGACCGTCTTTCGCCCCGACTCCACCTGGCCGTAGTAGCGCCCCAACAGGTGGAAGTGATGCTGCCGCGGGGAGGCCGGCTTGGCGCCCTGGGTGCTGGACGGCGTGCCCTTCTCTCCGTCGGCCAGGGAACTGTCTTGCGGTGTGCTCTCGTTCTGACCCGGACCACGCAGGACAAGGAAGGCCAGCCCTTCGCTGTCGTGGCGTTCGGCAGTGGACCAGCGGTTCTGCATTGCTGCGAGTTCGTCCTCGTCGAGTGCGATACCGCGCCGCTCGGCCGGGATGTCGGCGGCGAGGGGGGTGATGACCACGAGGGTGCCTTCGGGGCGCAGGCGGTGGCCCAGCCTGTGCAGGGTGCGATCACGGGATGTGAGGAACGGAGCGACGAATCGCAGGGTGATCAGGTCGTAGCCGTCGGCCAGTGGTGTCCAGTTGTCGCCTTCGACGTCGAGGTGAAGCCATCGAGCTGCCTCCTCGTGTCGGGTGCCGGCTTCGGCGAGGGCGGTCTCGGACCAGTCGACGGCGTCAACGGCGTAGCCGAGGCCGGCCAGGTGAGCTGCGAGTTCACCGAGCCCGCACCCGACATCGAGGGCCCTTCCTCCGGCCGGTGCCGGCACATGAGTGGCCAGCAGCGCGCGCTCACTGTCACTGAGTTGTCGATAGCGGCGGCCGTCGGCGTAGCCATGGTCCCATTCGTCCTGCGTGGTGAACATGTGCGGGGCACGTCCTTTCCCGGTAGCGGCGGTCTCAGGGAGGCAGCGTGACGACTGACGACACTTGGGGGTCGCCGGCTCTGCGGGCGGGATCCTCAGGTCCAGCCCATCGCGGTGTAGAGGGTGCCGTGGGAGATGGCTTCCAGGGCGGTGCGGGTGTACTCCACGATGGGCTCGGGCAGTGCGTCGAGCGGCCACCAGCGCCATTCGGTGCAGTGCTCCGGTTCGCGGACGATCGGTTCGCCCTCCCACTGGGATGGCGAGAAGAAGAACTGGACACGCGGGATCGGGCTGTCGGGGTCGAGCAGGTCGATGACGTGGACGAGTGACAAGTCGCCCTCGGCGATGTCGAGTCCGGTCTCCTCTTTGGCCTCTCGGACCATGCAGGAGATGGTGGCTTCCGTGTCCTCGCGGTGGCCGGCGGGCAGGTGCCATGTGGAGGGTGCGAAGGCGCTGCTCGGGTGGCGTTTGCCCAGCAGGACGGCCCCGTTACGGATGAGGACCAGGTGGGCGCCGACGATGGTGCGGCTGCGGTGATCACTCGGCTCGCGGACTTCCACGGTGGGGAGCGGGCTGTCAGGGCTGGGGCTGGAGTGCGCAGCGTCCTGGTGGGCTTGGAGGACCGCGGCGGTGCCGGGGTCCATGGTCATCTCTGCTGTCTCCTCGATGCGGGTCCAGCGGAGCTGGATGCCCTCGCGCAGTTCGATCTCGTGTGCGGGCATGTTGAGGGTGCCCTGGTAGACACGGACGCGGTCCTTGAGGGATCCGCCTGCATCGAGGGTGTCCAGGGTGGCGAAGCCGGTCAGGTCCGGGATGGGGAGCCCGATTTTTTCGGCGAGTTCCCGGACGATCGCCTCGTCGGGGTGTTCGCCCTTTTCGGTGTTGCCGCCGAGCAGGGCCCACTGCCCCGGCCGCCAGATCGGCCTGTTCGCCGAGCGCAGGTGGAGCAGGTAGCGCTCCTGGTCATCCGTGAGCAAGGCTGCCGTGCCGGGCACGACCGGCCAGTCGATCGCGATGCGGGTGTGCTTCTTGACGAACACGTGCCGATCGCGGGGATCAGGGAGAGGACCGCAGTCGGTCACGGACTGGATGGTGATGCGCGGGCAGAGGGCGGCGCGGTGGTTGCGCTGCCAGTGCTGGACCTGTTCGGCCATCTCCTGGGCGGCCAGGTGACCGGTCGGGCCGTAGCCGTGGACGACCAGCTCGTACACGCCGTTGCCGTCCTCGCCTTCGGCGATGCGCTCCGTGGCCAACCGTGCCAGCGAGGCGCCGCGCACGATGGCCGCACCCGGCCAGTGACGCGGCGGAGGGTTCAGGACCCCGTTGTTGCCGTCGGGGTCGACGGCGAGGCGGCAGAAGCCGGGCAGCGCGCCGGCGAGGTAGAGGGTGAGGGCGTCGAAGGGTTCCTGACCGCCGACGGTGACGTGGGTGTGGGCCACGTACGGTTCGCCAGTGAGGGCGGGGGCGAGTTGATCGACGGGCAGCGCGGTGCCGTCCTCCCAGAAGAGATGGACACTGGTGCCCGCGACGGTGCGGCGGCGGGGATCCCAGGCGCCGGCGCCCTGCATGGCCACAAAGCCGCAGACGATCAGCGGCTCGTCGCTGTGGAGGGCGCCATCGCGTTTGGTGAAGCCGATGGCCCATGTGTGCTGGTGCAGGCGCAGCGGTGCGACGAGGCGCCCGCCCTCGGCGAGGGCGCCGATCCAGGGCAGGTCCCAGGTGTCGACGGTGACGAT
Organism: Streptomyces sp. NPDC050564; assembly: GCF_044457265.1. Classification (NCBI taxonomy): domain Bacteria; kingdom Bacillati; phylum Actinomycetota; class Actinomycetes; order Kitasatosporales; family Streptomycetaceae; genus Streptomyces; species Streptomyces sp. NPDC050564. The sequence continues at coordinate 72,972 of NZ_JBITGS010000037.1, forward strand.
GATGGCGTCGAAACCCTCGTCCGGCATGACGTCGGACGGGAGGTGTTCGGCGTCGGCGGTGACCACATGTACGCGGTCGTACCCCGTTTCGGTCAGGAAGCGGATGGCGCGGTCGGTGACGGCCGGGTCGATGTCGAGGGTGGTGACGCTGCCTGCACGGCCGACGAGTTCAGAAATGAGGGCGGCGTTGTAGCCGCCGGAGCCGATCTCCAGAACGCGGTCACCCGGCTGGATGCGGGCCGCTTCGAGCATGTCGGCCTGCAGCCAGGGCGCGGAGATGGAGCTGGTGATGCGGCCGTCGTCGGTACGGCAGATGGCGACAATGTTGTCGGCGTAGGCCTCCTGGGCGGGCACCTCGGGGGCGAACGAGTGCCGGGGCACGGTGCGGAAGGCGTGCTCGACGGCGGTGGTGCGGATGTGGTCGGCCGCGGTGAGCTGGTCGGTCAACTGGTGACGCAGGGCGCTCGTTTCGTCGATGTCGGTGGTGGGAGGCGTCGTCACGGTGGGCCTTTCGATCGGTCGGGTCATGCGGGATCCGCGACGGTGGGTGAGGCGGGCTTCGGGACGCCGGCCTGGGGCGCGTACTGTGCGGCCTGCGCGGCGAACATCGAGGCGTAGCGCCCTTGGGCGGCCATGAGTTCATCGTGGCTGCCGTGCTCGGTGAGCTTTCCGTGGTGCAGGACGTAGATGCGGTCGGCGTGGCGGACGCCGGACATGCGGTGGGTGACCAAGACGACGGCCCGGTTCGGGGCGGCGAGCCGGCGGATGCGGTCGAAAGCGGCGATCTCGGCTTCCGGATCGAGGGCGGAGGTGGGCTCGTCCACGATGAGTACGCTGTCGGCATCCGAGGCGGAGCTGCGCCAGTGGGTTCGAGCGAGCCCCATCTTCTGCCACTCGCCGCCGGAGAGTTCGCTTGCACCGCGGAACATCCTGGCGAGCAGGCTTCGAAGGCCGTAGGGAAGTTTCGCGATGACCGGTCCGGCACCCGCGTAGTCGACGGACGGCTGCAGGTCCTCGGGTCCGGCTTCCTGGGCCGGTCGGCCGATCCGGATGTTCAATGCCGCTGTTACAGGCCAGCGTTGGAAGTCTTGAGTGAGCAGCGCAACGCGGTCGAAGACTTCGGAGCGGTCGAGGGATGCGACGTCGGCATCACCCCACAACACGGTCCCGCTCTGCGGCAGCAGCAGGCCCGACAACACCTTCATCAGAGTGCTCTTGCCGGAGCCGTTCTCGCCGACCACGGCGGTGACCGAGCCCATGGGCAGCGTGAGTGAGACCCCGTTCAGGGCGGGAGTTTCCCGGTCCGGGTAGCGGTAGCTGACCTCGTCGAGGACTACCTGCCTCACCCGTGGCGGAACGGGATCGCCTCCGTTGGGAATGGTGCGTCGTGCCGCCTCGTCCAGGAACAGGGCGTGGTCGCGGACGTAGAGGGACTCCTCGTGCAGCTGGTTGATGTTCATCACCAGCGCGCCCAGGCTCGCCGAGCCGGCCCGGACGGCGATGACGGCGGTCCCGGCTACGGCCAGACTCATGTGCCCGCTCATGATCAGCCAGAACATCGCCGCGTACGTCGCCGCCACGGCGAGGCCGGACAGCGCGGCAGCCACCCACTCGGTGACGGCTTTGCTGGAGGCCAGCCGCTCCTGCTCGGCCTCGGCGCTCTCGGCCATACGCTCGTAGCGGCTGAGCAGGAACGGCCCGACGGCGTGGATGCGCACTTCCTGTGCGGCGGTCCGCTCCGTGAGCAGGTTGCCGATGAGGCGGCTGGCCCGCACGTGCTCGATCCAGCTCATCACCGACACGTACCGTTCCTGCGCCACCCGCATCGCACCCCAGCCGCGCGGTGCCGCGATCAGGATCAGCATCGGTAGGAGGACCGGGTGGAGGATGGTGAGGACGCCGGCCGTGGAGATCAGGGAGATGCTCCCGTTCAGGGCGGCCACGCAGGCGCCGATCATGCGGCGGGCGGATCCGGCACCGTATTGGGCGACGTCGATCAGCCGCCGGAACTCCGGGTCCTCGATGGCCTCCAGTTCCACTGACGCGGCGGCGGCCAGGTACTGGGTCGTGGCGATCCGCTCGACCAGCGGCTCCAGTCGGCCCGCCCGCGAGGTGGACCATCCGGCCAGGCCCGAGTTGACCGCGGCCGCTCCGGCGGCGGTGAACAAGCCCGGCAGCACTGCCTGCAATCGCTGCCCAGGGGTGCCCGAGCCGAGCAGCGCGTGCATGACGGAGTTGACCGCGAGCAACCCGACGGCCGCCACGACGCCCTGCCCGATCTCGCTGATCGCGACAGTGAGCAGAGCGCGGCGGTCCGCCTGCCACGCCATCCGCAAGGCCGCCCCGACCAGCCTGGGCATGGAGCGCAGAGCCGACATCATCGTCAAGTCGAGTCGGGCACGCTCGTGTTCCGACCAGCCGAAGTCGTAGCGCAAAGGACCGCCGAAGAGCTCCTGCTCGGCGTCGGAGACCTCCGGCTCGGCCATCTGCACGCGTCCGAAGAACCTCTTCACCGGGCACCTCCCGGCCCAGCCGGCGTGGGCAGCCGCCGGGCCATTGTGGCTGCGCTCATCCGTAGAGTCGCCTGTGCTTGTGTGTTGGCCGAAGTCAACCTGGTCCCCCTTGACGGTTGTGCGGCTGGTTCGTATGGCTCAACGAATCAGCCGGAATTTCGAACACATGTGTTTCAGTCGTGTTGGTAACCCCGCGATTGAGCGCGCGCCGGTGCTTGCGGGTTGCATCGACCCTTGCGCTGCAAGGGCCGAGGATTGGAGCGGCGGTGGCCAAAACGCCGAGCGTGCCGCTGTTACGTAGCCGGGGCCCGGACGGGGTCTGGTGGAAGCGTGCGAGCAGAGCGCTGGACTGCGGGGAGCGGCCCCGTCGGCAATGGCACGCTGCTGCTCGACGCCGCCCTCGCGGTTGCCGAACTGCATGGCGCGGGCCTCATCGATCGCCGGCCCGCCCTGTACGCCGTCCAGTCCGCGGCGGTCGCTTGGCCCATGCGTGGTCCGAGGGCGCGGACGACCTCGTCGGCGACACGCCCATGGCGCCCACCTTCGCCGAGGGCATCGCGATCCCCCGACCGCCGCGGGCACGGCAGTTCCTGCGGGCGGTGCGGGAGTCGGGCGGCACGTCTCATGGTGACGGAGGTTCAGATCCGGCACGCACAGATGGACCTGGCTTCGCAGAGACTGTCCGTGGAGTCGACAGGGGGTGGCTTGCTGGGCGACCGTCCGGGAGGGGGTGCTCGGCGGGCGGTCGGGGGTGGTGCCTTCATGCGGGGCGAGGGTGAGGACGGAGCTGGGCGACGCGTGAGGGGGAGGGCAGGTTCGCCCCTCACGGGGAGGGCCGGGGTCCCGGCGCGGAGTCTCGTGAAGGGCAGCGCGGGCTCTTGGCGCCGAGTCCGCGAAGGCTCCCGGCGGTCGCGGCAAGTAAAGGGTGAGACCGCCGACCGGCGGTCCGGAGACGGAGCCCCCGTGACCACGGACCTGAACGACGAGGAGCTGCCGGCCCGCACAGCGTGGGACCCTGCCGCCTTCGAGCCTCTGGTGGAGCGCCACTCCGCGGCTCTGCACGGCTACTTCGCGCGCCGCGCGCCGCGCGCCCGCCGCCGCCGACGATCTGCTCGCCGAGCTGTGGCTCCAGGCCTACGCGCCCCGGCGCCACTTCGACCGGCGGCGCGGACCCGCCCGCGGCCGGCTGTTCGCAGTGGCCAGATTCGTCCTGTCCCGGCACTGGCGACGCGTCGCCGCACCAGGGCCCGATCTGCCGGGGCCCGAGCGCCCCGACGACCCCTGGGAGGCCGTCGACGACCGCCTCGACGCGACGGCGGTGGATTCTCGGCTGCGCACCCTGCTCGCCCAATTGCCCCCCGTCGGCGCGGCGGTGCCGTCACCTCGACGGGAGCGGCTGGACCGGCGCGGGAGCGCGTTTGGCGGCGCGGCTGACGATGGCCGTCTCGACGTGGGTGATGCCCAGGCCGACCAGGTCGCGGGAGAGGAAGCCGTAGAGGGCCGTCAGGTCCGGGAAGTACGCGGCCGCGTGCAGGTTCGAGGGTCCCGACGTCGCGAACGCGCCGTGCACCGAGGGGTGGTCGGCCAGCGCCCGCCCGGCGGCGGCCAGATGGTCGGGGGCCACGTGCAGCAGGAGTTTGGCCTCGATGGGCAGCCCGAGGCGGCGTGGCTCGACCAGGACCTGGGTGATCAGGCGGCCCTGGGCGGCAAGTTGGGCGAGGCGTCGGCGCACCGTGCTCTCCGAGTGGCCGGTGCGCGCGGCCAGGGCCGTCGCGGTCAGGCGCGCGTCGAGGGTGAGAGCGTCGATGAGGGACTGTTCCAGGGCATCGGTGTCGACGCCGTACGGGCCCGGGGAACCGGAAGCGGTCGCTTCGGGGACCGGTTCAGCCGGGCTCAGCGCCGCGCGTTCGGGCGCAGTCAGTACCTGGTGGCGCCACTCGGAGGTGAGCCGGAAGACGTGCAGGATCGTGGCACTCTCCAGGGACGTGACCGCCTGGGTGGAGGGCAGCTGCCGGAAGACCAACGGGTCGCGTGAACCCGGCTCGGTGCGGGCGACCGCGAAAATCTCGTCACCCGAGGTGGTGACGTCGATGAATGGGATGTCCTTGCGCGCCGCGAGCGCGGCCACGATCGTGTCGAGCTTTCCCCGCAGGACCCGGATGCGCAGGAACAGGGCCCCGGCCGAGCCGCCGTTGCGCGGTCGCGCGACCGGTGAGATCACCACGCGCACGGTGCCGTCGGCGCCGAGCGCGTGCAGGCGGCGGCGCACGGTGGCGGGGCTGAGCCCCAGCACTTGGGCTGCCCGCTCCGCGGTGAGGCGGCCGTCCCACTGCAACGCGGCCACCAGCCGCTGATCCATGAGACTCAGTACGGAATCCGCCGATACTCGCGCCATGAAGGCAAGTTTCGCCCATTCCGTCGCGCTGCGGGGCCCGTCTCGGGGAGCACGACCCAAACATGGATGTCATCCACTCCGCCCGGTCCGTGACGTACGTCGGGGAACGCGAGCCACGGAAGGAGCAACCGATGATCCACGGCCCGCGCATCTGGTGCCCCGGCCTGATCGGCTGACCTTAGGCACCTCCGGGGCTGCCACCGGCGGCCCTGCACAGGTGGCCTGCGGTGCGACGACGCCGCAGGCCCGCGGTTTTTGCAGCACCCCGAGAACGACGCATCCACCACGGAGGTCCATGTGCCCGCGTTCAAGCAACGGGAAAAAGTACGCTTCGCCAGCGGCGACACCTCATGCGCCGCTTGGCACTACCCGGGGTCCAACGGCGGCTGCGTGATCATGGCCGGCGGAACCTCGGTGACGAAGGAACCGGCCTCGGACCTGTTCGCCGCACGGTTCAACGACGCCGGTTTCGCGGTCCTCGCCTTCGACCACCGACGGTTCGGAGAGAGCGGGGGCACGCCGCGCCAGATCGTCCGCTTCGACGAGCAGGTCGCCGACTGGCACGCGGCGATCGAGTACGCGGCCGGTCTGCCCGACGTCGACCCGGACAGGATCTCGGTCTGGGGTTTCTCGCTCGCGGGCGGCCACGTCTTCCGTGTCGCGGCCGACCACCCTCGACTCGCCTGCGCGATCGCCCAAACCCCGCTGGTCGACGCCCGCGCGGTTGCTCCCCATGCGCTGCGCTCCATGACGCCCCTCGCGCTGCTGCGGCTACTCGGCCTGGGCGTCGCGGACACGCTCGGGGGCCTCGCCGGGCGTCCGCCGCTGCTGGTCCCCACCGCCGGACCGCGCGGCGCCGTCGCCTCGCTCACCACGCCCGACGCCATGGACGGCGACCGGGCCCTCGACCCCGAGCGTCGCCACACGAACTGGGAGCAGACGGTCGCCGCACGGATCGTCCTGCAGTTCGGCGGGTACCGGCCCGGCCGCCATGCCTCCCGGATACGATGCCCACTGCTGGTGGTCGTCTGCGACCAGGACCAAAGCGCGCTCCCCGGCCTCGCCGTCCGGGCGGCCCGGAACGTGCCAGGCTCCGAAGTGGTTCACCTGTCCGGCCGCCACTACGCCCCGTTCCTCGAATCGCACGAACAGGCCGTCGAGGCGGAGATCGCGTTCCTGCAGAAGCACCTGGATCCCCGCGATCCCAGGTGAGCAGATCACCCGCTCGATCGGTCTGCCCAACGGTTGGAACGGCAAGCCCGCTGCCGGGGAGCACGCCTTCGTGGTCACCCACGGACCACCGGCGGACTGGGAACACGCCTGCACCGCACTGTCACCTTCGTCGACGGTCGAAGCGGCCATCAGCGCCGCTCGCTACTGGCCGTTCGATCCTCCTCACGGGCCCTTTCGGTTGCTGAGGCGAAATCAGTTGGCGGGCGTGCCGAACCAGCGGGAGAGGTGGTCGTCCAGGTCCTGCTGATCGTCGCCGATCCAGGCGACGTGGCCGTCGGGGCGTAGCAGGACGCACGGAGCATCCAGTACCGCAGTGGGATCCGCGAGGTAGTCGACCCGGTCTGACCAGCCCCCGACGGTCAGGCGTTCGGTGCGGTCCAGCAGCAGTCCGCGGCCGCGATGCAGCAGACCGTAGAGGTGGCCCTGTTTCACGTCGATGTCGCGCAGGCGGCGGCCGAGCAGGTCTTGGCCTTCGCCGAAGTCGTAGCGGATACCGATCGCGGTGATCTTCTCGATCAGACAGCGGTTCACCTCGTCGAAATCCATCAGTTCGGTGAGCAGCCTGCGCAAGGCCTGCGGGCCCGGTTCGGTGGACAGCAGTTCCATCTGGGCGCGGGTGTTGTCCATCACGTCCTCGGCGACCGGATGACGTTCGGCCTGATAGGTGTCCAGCAGTGTTTCCGGCGCCCAGCCGCGGATCTGTGCGGCCAGTTTCCAGCCGAGGTTGAATACGTCCTGAACGCCCAGGTTGAGGCCCTGTCCGCCGGTGGGTGGATGGATGTGTGCCGCGTCGCCGGCCAGCAGCACCCGCCCGACCCGATAACGTTCGGCCAGCCGGGTGGCATCCCCGAAGCGGGACAACCAGCGCGGGGAGTGCACGCCGAAATCGGTTCCGGCGATGGCGCGCAACTGTTGTTTGAAATCCTCGAGGGTGGGCGGTTCTGCGCGATCGCTGACTCCCTCGGCGGGGACTACGACGCTATATGCCCCTTCGCCGAAGGGCCTGAGCCAGAATCGCTTATTGGTCTCGCGGATTTCGGTCACTTTGGCGGCGATCTCCTCCTGCGGCATACCCACTTCCATCTCGCCCATCAGCGTCTCGGTCCGCGAGGGCTCGCCGGGGAAGCCGACGCCGAGCAGTTTGCGCACCGTACTGCGCCCGCCGTCACAGCCGACGAGATAGCGCGAACGCAGCTGTTCGCCGTCGGCCAGCTCGACGGTCACACCCTCGTCGTCCTGCTCGAAATCGGCGACCGCACAACCGCGCCGGACCTGCGCACCCAGTTGGATCGCATGTTCTTCGAGCAGGTGGACGATGACCGGCTGTGGGATGCCCAGCAGATAGGCGTGGGCGGAATCCAGGCCCTCGGGCGCGGGTTTGGTGATGGCGGCGAAGAATCCGCCGGCCGGACGCTGTCTTCCGTGTTCGAGAATGCGATCCAGCAGTCCGCGCATTGCCATCAGCTCGATACTGCGAATATGCAGACCGACTATGCGGACGAACGACGCGGGCTCGGTTTCCTTCTCCAGAACGAGTACCCGAACACCGTGCAGCCGCAGTTCGGCGGCCAGCATCGCGCCAGTCGGCCCGCACCCGGCAATGATCACGTCGAACATGAGGGGCGCGCGATCAGCGCCGGAGGCCGACGACCGGAGTCCGGGGACGTCGCCCACGGTGAAGTCGCGCTCGACCGTATCGTTCGACGACGGCTCGGCGGTGAACTGCGGAGAGTCCATAGGTGTTGCCTTTCGGGAGTGCCTTGTTGTCGAGGCGCTCCTGGCGACACCTACGTCAATCGCCCGACCGTGACCGGAAGGGGGAGCACCCACATCGCTACAGCGTTCATGGGTCTCACCTCCTCGGGCGGTGTCACGGTCAACTGGAAGCTACAAGCCCGAGCATTACCCCGTCCAACCCTTTTCCCAGCCACGTGATCACGACTCCGAACGGGCCGATGCGGTTGCAGGGCGAATCCGGCGTGGCGGCCTGGCTGGTCACGGTCGACGGTCTGCTCCTGGGCTGCCCCGAGGCGGACCGGATCTCAGAAGGCGCTGCGCGCTGGAACCGGAGGCGCTCGACGCGCGCGAGCGGCTGCGCGAGGCCCACGAGCCGGGTGACCGGCCGCCCTGCGCGGCTACCTTGCACCGTGGGTCAGAGATAGGAGACCGGGGCCGAGACAGGCAGGCACCCGTGGTGCCGTTACGGTGGACAAGTACGGTCGCGGACACGCCATCCGGTGGATTGGAGTCTCCCTCCCACCTGCGCACGCACCCGCTGCCGTTGAGGGTGACGCTGCTGGCCGCGCTGCTGTACGAACGGGAGCGGGAGAGCACGGAACACTCAGAGGGGGCTTCGAGCAGGTGGGGCGGCCTCCGAACGGCCGTATCGTTCAAGCCGGTCTGGTCGCCACAACGCCCGCCCCGGGATGGCGGGGCGAGGGCTCACGCTGTCAGGAGTAGGCCCAGCGCCACCCGTTGCGGTAGGTGCACGTGATGTTTGCACCGCCGGCAGCCGTCGTCGAAGCGCCGTGGTCGCTGTTCCGGCAGTACTGCCCCGCTTCGTAGCAGTTGCCCGAGTTGAAAAGACGATCGAGCAGGTGCCGGTGTCGCTGCTCCCGCTTGTGTCCGCCGCAGCATCCTGTGCGGCTTCGGTGACCGTCTTCGTCGGACCCGGCGTCCGCACCGTCTTGGTGACGGTAACCCTCGGCGTTGCGGGTCACGACTACGGGGCGCACGGAGCGTTCGGCGGTGTCCGGTCTCGCTGAAGTGGGGGCAGGCTCAGCCAATCTGAGGCATCCGGCCTCGCTGCCTCAGATTGACTGGCCCTGCGGACGTCGGTCCGGTGCTCGTGCCAGAGTCCTCCTCGTGCAGATATCCAGATCCAGATACGTTGCTACGGGCCTCTTTCTGGGCGCCATCCTGATATTGACCGCCTGCGGCCAGCAGCGCACCGGCCCGACGGTGACCGGTCTCGCCCCGAGCCTCGGCGCGACCCCCTCGCCCACGCGCTCCTCCATGGGTCCCGCGCGGGGCAACGTGGAGCCCGGCTCCCACGGTGGAGCCCCGCACTACCGCGAGAACAACGGCTTCAAGGTCCCCAAGGACATGTCCCCCGCCAGTGAGGAGATCGCCCGGGGGGAGGCTGAACGCATCGAACCTGTCCTCAAACGCCTGTGGAAAAACGGAGTGTGGGACCCGAAGAGCGTGCGGGCGGCGCTGCTCCAGCTCGGCTACCGCAACGAAGGCCCCGACAGCGAGCAGGGCCGTGGAACGCTCTTCGTGGAGGACATGGGAACGCGGCTCGGGCTCACCGACACGCACCCAGTCAGGCCCGAGGGTGCCCGCATCGCCCTGCGGGTCCGTCACGACGCCTGTGTCACCGCATTCACGCAACCGACGAACTACCAGGTCACAGTCAACGGCCGGTTTCTGGAGACCGGCTGCTTCGAACCGCGCGGCGGCCACTGAGCACCGGGCTTGCCAGGTTCGCCTCGATGACAGGGTGTTGCTTGGATCTTCGCGGCAGCCTCGCGAGCTGACTGACGGCGCAGTCACAGGCTCGACCCGATCTCAGTCTTTGATGAGCTGCCTCAACTTGAGTGAGCCCGCTGTACGGAACGTCTCACTCAGTTGAGGCAGCTCAGGTCAGCGAGGGTCCACTGCTCCCGATCGATCGAGACCCGACAGTTGTTGTCCGCAGATGCCGTACTGAAGGGCGAGAGCCGCGATGATGCCTTCTCCACGGCCGTGCTCCGCCAAGACATGCAGGACATCGGCGGGTGCAGACCCGGCGGTGTGAGCAGGGCCGCCGCCAATGACCTCCACACGCAAAGCCGTCCGACTGTCGACGTCCGGCAGTGACAGCCGCAGCACCGTCGGCGGCAGGGCATGAGTGATGGCGTTGGTGATCAGTTCGGATATCACCAGGATCGCGTCGTCTGTTGTTGCCGTCGGCATGGCCCAGTGCCCGAGCACGGTGCGCGCGTGGTGGCGCATTGCGGGGACGGCTGCTGGGATGTGCGGCAGCGGGCAGGTGTACTCGGCTTGGCCGACCGGAGGGGTGCCACCCGTGGCTACGTAAGGATCGCGGCTCTTCATCTGGGGCCTCATGACGATCAGAGCTATTCGGCGTTCGCCAGGACGTCGGTCAGTGCGGCGACCGCGTCGTGGGCGTCGGGACCGGTGGCTCGTACGGTCACCGTGCTTCCGGCCGTGGCCCCCAGTCCCATGACGCCGAGCACTCCGGTGGGATTGATCGTCTTGCCGTTGTAGTCCAGCTCGATGGTGCTGGAGAACTGACCTGCTGCGCGGGCGAGCCGGCCCGCGGGGCGGGCGTGGAGGTTGGCGGGAAGCACCACGGTTGCTTCGTGGCCGGTGGTGCTGGGGGCATCAGAGCTTGCGGACATTGCGGGCCTCTTCAGCGGAGTTGACTACGGTTTGCAGGTCGGCACCGGATGCGGCAGCGACCACTGCGGCGACGGCGCCCTCGACGAAGGGGGCGTCGACGAGGACGACGTCGGGGCGGGGGTGGTCGTCCAGGACGGTACGGGTGGTCAGAACGGAACTGCCGAGGTCGGGAAGAACCAGGACCCCGGCGCCCCGGTCGGCGATCTTGATGGCGTTGAGAACAAGGTCGTAGCTGGTTCCGATCCTGCCGTCCTCGGTTCCGGCCGCGGTGACGACGGGAACGGTGTCGGAGCCGATCTGCTCCACCAGCAGGCGCAGGCCTGCAGCAAGCTCGGCGCTATGGGACACGAGTACGATGCCCACGGGTGTGCTCATGAACAGCCACATTAAATCTCGGAACGCTGTTCATCAATACTGAATCGGAGATTTCGATGGTCCAGGCCGTGCACAGGGCAGTGCAGATCTTGCGGGAACTTGCCTCAGGCGGTCCCCGGCTGGGCGTGACTGAGCTGGCCGACCGGTTGGGCGTCGCAAAGCCCACGGTGCACGCACTGCTGCGCACACTGGAGATCGAGGGCCTGGTCGCACAGGACCGGGACAGCTCGAAGTACCAGCTGGGGCCGAATCTCGTGCAGCTGGGCAACGCCTATCTGGATACGCAGGAGCTGCGGACACGGTCGTTGACCTGGGCGGACGGTCTGGCCAACCGAACCAGGGAGGCCGTGTGGGTGGGAGTCCTTACGGGTGACCACGTACTGATCGTCCACCATGCGTTCCGCCCTGAGGGGGCGGTGCAGATTCTCGAGGTGGGCGCGAGCATCCCGTGGAACACGTGCGCCCTGGGCAAGGCCATCGCAGCGTCGTCGCCGGCGACCGTGCGGGACGGCCTGCTCGCCGGGGAGCTGGCGGTGCTCACCGGCGCCAGTATGACCGACCGGAAGGCGCTGGCAGGCCACCTGGAGGAGGTCCTCAAGGCCGGGTACGCGGTCGAGGACCAGGAGTCGGCCATCGGGGATGCGGGCATCGCCTCGCCGGTCTTCGACCGCTCCGGCGAGGTGGCGGGCGCCATCGGCATCGTCGGCCCGGTGGAGCGCATGCTGGGCGAGTCCACGCGTCAGGAACTCGCCGTGGCGGTGCGGGAAACCGCCCGCAATCTCTCCCGCGACCTGGGAGCTCCGCGCCGGGCCGCCTACGCCCCGGGCGCCTAGGCGCCCAGCCCCGCATCGCGGCCTCGGCCCGGCGCGGCGTGCGGCCGAGCGAGTGCTGAGCCTCTTGACAGGCGTGAAACGTGGGCCTAACTTCCGGAACAACGTTCATCAATAATGAACAATTCCGGAGAGGGTGGATCGTCCGGTTCCCCCACATGGCCGCCGGGTTCCGCCCGAACAGGAGGACCCGGCGGCTCCTCCCCTTCACAGCCCGCATTGCGCGGAGGAGGTGAAGCGTCCGTGCCGGCGTCGGCACCGGGCGCCGTCAGATGGAAGAGAACTCCTGCCCACAGAGGCGCCTCGCCGAGACGCTGGGGATGGCCGTGCTGGTGTTCATCGGCGTCGGGTTCGTCCCCGCGCTCGCGATCATCGGCCGCGGTGCCCCGTTGGCCGTGGCACAGCTGGGAATGATGTCGCTCGCCTTCGCCGCTGCGGGCATCACGATGGTCTACGCCGTGGCAGGCGTCCTCGCCGCGAAGAACGTGACCATCGCCCGCTGTTTGGTGGGCAACTACGTGACCAGTCTGGACATGACGGGTGTCCCCATCATGGTGTGCAAGGCCGATGCCGACATGCTGTCCCTCTGGGACGCGCCCGTGAACACCCCCGCCCTGCACTGGGGGCCTGAACCGGGTCGGGGGCGGGGCTGTGCATGAGGCGCGGCCAGGCAGAGGCAGCCGTGTGAACTGCGCCCCGCCCCCGGCTCTTCCCACCACCGATCCCGTATTCACCGCTCATTGAACGGAGACCCCTCCATGGATATCGACCTCGCCCGCGCGTGGGTGCAGGCCATCGCCGCCGCCGTGGACCAGCACAAGGACCACCTCACCCAGCTCGACTCGGCCATCGGCGACGCCGACCACGGCGTCAACATGCACCGCGGATTCACTGCCGCTGCCGCTGCCGTATCGGACCTCACCCCCGACGCGGTCGGAGTCGTCCTCACCAAGACCGGCACCACCCTCATCTCCACCATCGGGGGCGCCTCGGGACCGCTGTACGGGGGCGCATTCCGCGCACTGGGCAAGGCCCTGGACACCCCTCTCGCTGACCCGCTCGCGTTCGTTGAGGCACTCGCCGCCGGCCTGGAAAGCATCCAGAAGCTGGGGGCGGCCGTCCCCGGCGACAAAACGATGATCGACGCGTACGCGCCCGCCGTGGCCGCCTTCGAGGAACAGGCCCGTCAAGGAAGCGACTTCGCCGCAGCGGCAGCGGCTGCGGCCGACGCCGCAGAAGAGGGCATGCGCGCCACGACACCGATGCAGGCACGCAAGGGCCGCGCCTCCTACCTCGGCGCCCGCAGCATCGGCCACCAGGACCCCGGTGCCGCCTCCACCGCCCTGATCTTCCGCGCCCTCGCCGACACGGCGGCGAATGCGTGACCGACCGCCACACCCACACACGGCATCAAGCGGCTCCCGGTATCGGCCTGGGATGACCCTCCCTTGCCCGGCGCCTCCTGCGGCCCACTGTCACAAGAACTGCCAAGAGGGTTTTCTCAAATGAGTCTGAGCTCCGGGCGGCCTCGCCCCTGCGGATCGGTCTGGGTCTGGCTGCCGCCGGCCGGCCCGGGTACATCACGCTGGGCCGGCACGCGGATCTGCCCGCCGTGCGCTCGGCCGAAGCCCTCAAAGAACGGGCCTTTGCCCTGATGGACGCGGCCTATGCCCACGGAGTGCGCTACTTCGATGCCGCCCGGTCCTACGGACTGGCGGAAACGTACCTCGCCCAGTGGCTTCAGGCCCGTCCCGACGTCACGAACCTCGTGGTGGGCAGCAAGTGGGGCTACACCTACACCGCCGACTGGCAGATCCAGGCAGATGTCCACGAGGTCAAGGACCACAGCACTGACGCGTATGACCGCCAAGTCGCCGAGACCCGCGCCCTGCTCGGAGGCCGGCTCCACCTCTACCAGATTCACTCCGTCACCCCGGACAGTCCCGCACTGACCGACACCGCCCTGCATGAGCGGCTGGCACGGCTGAGGGAAGAAGGAGTGACCGTCGGCCTGTCCACCAGCCGCCCCAGCCAGGCAGACACCATCCGCGCAGCGCTGTCCGTCACGGTGAGCGGAAGGCCGCTGTTCGGTAGCGTCCAGACCACCTACAACCTGCTGGAGCCTGCCGCGCGCGGCGCTCTCGCCGAAGCACACGACGCCGGCTGCGTGATGATCATCAAGGAGGCGCTGGCCAACGGCCGCCTGGCAGAGCCCCACCTCGCGCCCGACATGAGCGCTCTGCGCGAGATCGCCCAGCAGGAGGGCGCCTCGTGCGATGCCGTCGCCCTCGCGGCCGTCGCCGCGCAGCCCTGGGCCGACGTGGTGCTCTCCGGAGCCGCCACGGTCGATCAGCTCACCAGCAACCTCGCCGCAGCGCGCGTTCATCTCAGCCCCACCCAGCTTCAGCGGCTCACCGAGCCTGCCCAGCACTCCGACGCCTACTGGACGCACCGATCACAACTGGCCTGGGCCTGAGCCGCACCGCCAGCCCCCTCAGCTGACCTCAAACACCCCACCGCCTTCAGGTCGCTGATCCATCCACCCTCGCTTTTCCAACGGAGCTTGCCCCCATGACGTACTTCCTTCCGCAAGCCGACACGGTCCTCAGCGCCGCACGCGGTCTCGCCCTGGCCCACCCCGGCCTGATCGAAGTGAACAGCAGCCCTCTGTACCTGTGGGCCCGCAAGAGCAACCCCAACCGCACGGTCGCGCTGGTCTCGGGAGGCGGCTCCGGCCACGAACCGCTGCACACCGGCCTGTTGGGCCCCGGCGGCCTCGACGCCCTGTGCCCCGGCGAAATCTTCGCCTCCCCCCACAACCGGCAGATCTACGAGGCCGGCGCGGCCGCCGCAAAGAGCAACGGCGTCCTGCTCATCATCAAGAACCACACCGGCGACGTGATCAACTTTCAGATCGCGGCGGAACGCCTTCGCCACGACGGCATTCCCGTAGCCACGGTCCTCGTCGACGACGACCTGGCCACCGACAACACGGACACCGCGACCGGCCGCCGAGGCACCACCGCAACCGTGGTCCTGGAGAAGCTGCTGGGAGCCTTCGCCGACCAGGGCGCCAAACTGGAGGACCTCGCCACGCTGGGCGCGGACATCGTCGCGCGCTCCCGCAGCCTCGCTGTCGCGGCACGAGCCCAGACCTCACCCTCGACCGCAGCGCCGGCCTTCGACCTGAGCCCCGGCACGCTCGACTACGGTGTCGGAATCCACGGCGAGCGCGGCACGCGCACCATCGACCACCGCCCCGTCGAGGAGCTCGTCCGGCAGATGACCGACGATCTGCTCGAGGCCCTGCCCGCAGGGCACGACAAGGTCCTGGCCGTCGTCAACGGCCTGGGCGCCACGACCAGCCTGGAACTGCACGCCATCGGCTCGATCCTGCACGACCTGCTGACGGCCCGCGGCATTACACCCCTGGCCATCTTGCCCGGCACGTTCACCGCTGCCCAGGACATGGCCGGCTTCTCCATCACCCTCACCCATATGAAGGCGGAGTGGGCCGAGCTGTGGACGGCACCTACCGAGACGCCGCTGCTCCTTTCCCCTCTCACCCTGGCCCCGGACACCGCGGCGAGTGTCGTAACCGAACCGGCCGCCACCCCCGTGCACGCGGGCGAGCAGACCCCGGCCGGCCGGGCCGTCCTCGACCGCTATTCGGAGATCGTCTCCCAGGCTCATGACAACCTCACCGCCCTCGACCAGCTCGTCGGCGATGGCGACTTCGGCGACAACCTGGTCGGTGGCGTGCGCCGGGCGGTCAAGAGGAACGAATCGGCGACCGACGGCGTGGCCGCCCTGGCCGAGGCCTTCCTCAACGACGTCGGCGGCACCAGCGGCCCGCTCTTCGGACTCCTCTTCCAGGACCTGGCCACCGTTTCCTGGTCCGACAACCAGGCGCCTGATGCACTGTCCGTCGCCGACGCAGCGAAATCCAGCCTCGCCGCCATCCACCGGGTCGGCGGAGCCAAGGTCGGCGACTGCACCCTCGTGGATGCACTCGCTCCCGCCATCGGCGCCTTGGCCAAGGCCGGCCGCGAGGCTGCCGACAGCCCCTTCACCGCCGCCGCCGAAGCGGCCATCCAGGGCGCCCTGAGCACCGCGTCCCTCACCCCCCGACGCGGCCGCGCCAGCTACGTGGGCCAGCACGCCATCGGAGTGCCCGACCCCGGCTCCTTCGGCGTGGCACTGCTGTTCACCGCGCTCGCCAGCGTCTACGAGCCGGCCACCGCAACGCGCCTGCCCGACCCCCAGCGCATCACCTCGCCCTGACCGGACCGCGCGGGTCACGCCGACCATTGCCACAGGTTCGGTACGGCACTCCCGGCCACAGGCCCGTTCTCTGCGTCCAAGGCAGCAAAGCCGCCCAGGCAACGGGTTTTCCAACACAGCGACGCTCGAAGAGCGCCCTTGACCGCGCCACGGCGCCCGGTCAGCGGCTGGCGAGGAACTCCAGCGTGTCGATCACTCGGTTCGAGAAGCCCCACTCGTTGTCGTACCACGCGACCACCTTCACGTGGCGGCCGTCGACCCGGGTAAGGGCCGAGTCGAAGATCGACGAGGCCGGATTACCCACAATGTCGGACGACACGAGCGGGTCGTCCGAGTACTCGAGGATGCCGGCGAGCGGCCCCTCCGCCGCGGCGCGGTATGCCGCCACCACGTCCTCGCGCGTCACGTCACGGGCGACGGTCGTGTTGAGTTCGACCAGCGAGCCCACCGGCACCGGCACGCGGATCGAGTCGCCCGACAGCTTGCCGTCCAGGCTCGGCAGCACGAGACCGATCGCCTTGGCGGCGCCAGTCGTGGTCGGCACGATGTTGACACCGGCGGCCCGAGCACGACGGGCGTCGCGGTGCGGACCGTCCTGCAGGTTCTGCTCCTGCGTGTAGGCGTGCACCGTCGTCATGAACCCGTGCTCGATACCGGCGAGTTCGTCGAGGACCGCGGCCAGCGGCGCGAGCGCGTTGGTGGTGCAGGAGGCGTTGGAGACGATCGTGTGCAGGTCCGGGTCGTAGGCGTCGGTGTTGACCCCGAACGCGAGCGTGACGTCGGCGCCGTCCGACGGTGCGCTGACGAGCACCTTGCGCGCGCCCGCGTCGAGGTGAGCGCGGGCGCCCTTGGCCGAGGTGAAGCGGCCGGTTGCTTCCAGGACGATGTCGACACCGAGTTCGGCCCACGGCAGCTTCCTCGGTTCGCGCTCGGCCAGCACCGTGATCCGACGGCCGTCGACGACGAGGGCGTCCCCGTCGACGGTCACCGGGCGCCCGAGCCTGCCGGCCGTGCTGTCGTAGGCGAGCAGCCGGGCGAGAGTCGCGGGCTCAGTGAGGTCGTTGACAGCGACGATCTCGAGGGCGCTGTCGCGCTCCAGAAGCGCGCGCAGCACATTGCGTCCGATGCGGCCGAATCCGTTGATGGCGATGCGAGTCATGAGTGATGTCCCTTCCGTTCGCCACCAGGCTCGCCCGCGGCTCTCGCCGTTGACAGTGGCGAGATCGCCACGGTTCAAAAGGATCCCGCCACACGGTGCTACCGTACTTATTCGCAGTGCACCGGTCTTCAGGACTCTGCTGAGGAAGGCGTGATTCGAGCAGGCGGGTGTCGTTGGTCCTCCATCGTTGCTGTGATCGTGGGAGGGCCGAGAAGGATGTCGCTGGAGCCTCGGGCTGACGTGGGGGTGCCGGAGCTTACGGCCCGGGTGGTACGGGCCGCGTTTCCTAATGGGACGCTCGCGGTGCGGATCCGTGAGGCGCTGGGCCCGCTGTTTGAGGACGCGGCGTTCGCCGGGGCGTTCCCTTCACGCGGGCGTCCTGCAGTGTCACCGGGGGCGTTGGCGCTGGTGTCGGTGTTGCAGTATGCGGAGGGGCTGACCGACCGGCAGGCCGCTGACCAGGTGCGGGCCCGCATGGACTGGAAGTTCCTCCTCGGCCTGGAGCTGGATGATCCCGGGTTCGATGCCTCCGTGCTGAGCCTGTTCCCGCCCGTCTCAAGGGCGGTGGCCGGCAGCGGACCGATTCCACGCACGTGCTGGCGGCGGTGCGGACGCTGAATCGGATGGAGTTCGTCGGCGAGACGCTGCGGGCCGCGCTGGAAGCTCTGGCGGTCGCGGCCCCGACCTGGCTGTCCGGCCTGATCGACGCGAGTGGGCCGAGCGCTATGGGCCACGTGTGGACGACTACCGCTTCCCCAAGGGTGAAGAGGTCCGTGAACAGTGGTCCCAGCAGGTCGGACGAGACGGGTTCTTCCTGCTGGAAGCGGTCTACGCTCCCACGGCTCCGGGGTGGCTGCGGGAGATCGAGGCGGTGCAGGCCCTGCGGGTCTCCTGGGTCCAGCAGTACCACCGCGACGAGAGGGGGGTGCGCCGGCGGGAGGGCAAGGATCTCCCGCCGGTTCATCACCGGTTGTGCTCGCCCTATGACTCCGATGCCCGTTACGGGATCAAGCGCGGCTCGGGCTGGACCGGCTACAAGGCGCACCTGACGGAGACCTGCGAGCCGGACGCGCCCCATGTGATC
>NZ_JBITGS010000038.1:0-90951 GCF_044457265.1 Streptomyces sp. NPDC050564
TCGACAAACCGAAGCCCTCACGCTTTGGTGACGTCACGGACCTTCCGGGCAGAAATGCCCGGATTGCTGAAATCCACTGAGGATCGAAGCAACGGCTCGCCGATACCGGCCGGGGCCGGGCTGGTCTGGTCGAAGGCCCACAGCCTAGATGTGGCGCTGAGGTGCAGGTGAACGGTGCTGCGGCTTCGGTTGCGCTGGCGAAGGTGCCGACTGTAGGAGATCAGCACGTCAGCCGTGCAGTCGGCGAGGGTGGCGATGCCCCGCGATGCGAGCCATTCCGAAAGCTGCCGCCAGTGTCCGAGAGTGGTGCTGATGACGCTGGCGCTGACTCGTGGCCTCCAGGAGACCGAGCGGTCGATCAGGAATCTCTGTGGAAGCGATCCGTTGATCATCAGCCAGGCCAGGAGGCGTAGCTCGGTGCGCAGTTGTCCGGAGGGGAAGGTGTTCCAGTCCACGCTGTGCCGGGTGGTGCTGGGGTTGTCGATCAACGCGGCCAGTGGCCAGACAGACTCCGCGTAGGCGGCGACGGGGGCCGTGTTGTCGCCGTGGATCAGGTCGACGGCGATCGTTGGGGTGTCAGGTTCGGGTAGCTGGATGGGCGCCTGGCGTGCGGGAACGGTGAGGGTCACGAGTTGAGGTCTCCGTCGAGCAGGAGGATGATCATTTCTCGGTCCTCGGGTGTCGCGGCGGCGAGGGCCCGTTGCCACTGCGCCGCGCCAAGTCGGTCTTTGAGGTTGTCCAGGCGGGCATGGGCATCTCCCCAGGTCGTCTCCCACTCGGTCATGTCCAGTAGGTCGCGCAGGTTGGCCAGCGCCTGGTGGAGGAGGGCCAGCCGGGGGTGGTGGCCGGGGTGGATACGGGCGTTGGGGCACGCGGTGCACATGAGGAAAGACGCCTGGCAGCTGATCCCGTGGCCGTTGAAGGGGCTGTGGGTGTAGTCGTGGCAATCGGCCGTGGCGGTCGGCTGGTCACCTGGCTCGGGGTGCTGGCTGAGCTGGGCTTGAAGCACAGTGCGCCGGGCGCGATCGAGTGCGTCCTGTGCACCGTCGGCGATCACCGGCATGGCCGCCTGGTGCACCTGCGGCTCGGGGATCACGTAGGTGCGATCGTGCGTGTCCTGGCTGTTCTGCCCCGACTCGCGTCGGTGCAGCACGTTGACGGTCTTGCGCGTGCGCCGCAGCAGCGAGCCCTTCAAGCCGGCCTCCTGCGCCCAGGTGTTCACTGCGCCCTTTGCCAGGCCGATGCTGAACGGCCCCACGCGTTGCAGGTCTCCGCGTGGATGGCTGGGCAGCGCGTTGCACCAGATCAGCAGTCGGTCGATGTCCGGGGCGTGTTCGCGTACATAGGCGCGGGCGAAAGAGGTGGCTTCCAGCGCCTGGGTGATCAGCCGTCCCGGGGAGCGGGCGTCGGTGTCGACCCAGTTGCGGGTCTCCACATGCCGCCCTGCGCCGCGGCGGGGCTTGTGCAACTCCACTCGATAGACCGGCGAGCCGTCCTCGCCCGGATCGGGAGTGGCCTTCGGCACAGGCATCTCGGCGATTGCCGTGGCATTCAGGCCGTGTTCGATCACCAGCAGCATTCCCAGCGCGGATGCCTCCTTGGAGGTGAGAAACAGGCGGTGCCAGGTGTACGGAGCAGACTCACCGCCCAGAGCTTCCTTGTAGCGCCAGGTCACCCGCTGGCGCCCAGTGGCCGCCCGATCCCCCGGGGCATAGCCGGTGCGGGCCAGCACATCCAGTGCCTCGCCGACCTTCGCATCGCGGCTGCCCGGGGCGAAGGCTCCTGCTCGCCAGGCATCGAGATGAGCGGCGTTCTCACTGATGCGCAGGTGCGCGGCACGGAACAGCTGCCGCGCGGTTTTCTTCAGCACCTCGAAGTCTGCTGGTCTGAGCGCTGTTTCCTGTACCTTCAAGCGCGGGAGCCGCTGAGGCATAACCTCCCGGACCGCGGCTGGGATGCAAGTGTCGCAGCAGGTGGACCATGCAGCGTAGCTGCTGCTGGCCTGCCGGTATGTGGGGCGGCTCAGCCGCCAGGCCCTCCATAGCCCCGGGGTGAGCGCGTCCAGGTCCCTGCACCGGCTGGTCCTGGAGGGCGACGAACTGGGCAAAGGCTCGGATGGCGCGGAAGTTGGTAGCGGCGGCCCCGCCGTCCAGCCTGATCCGTGGAACTTCCACGGTCAGCAGCGACGCTCCCTCCACCAGGCGCATGCCTGAGGAGAACAGCAGTTCGGCGTACGCGACGTTGCGCGCCTCCAAGCGGCTGGCCCAGGTCGCAGCGGGCCAGCCCTGAGCCGTGTGGCCGCGCATTCCGACGTCCAGCCACCGGCGAAACGCCCGCGGGGTCAGCCAGTGCACGTTGCTGGTCCGGGCACTCTTCTCCCGTCCGGCCGGGACCGAGGTCGTCCCCCCGTACCGCCCTGCGATCGTCCGCAACTGCACCGGGCTTGCCGGGACGTACCCGTCTCCGGTTCGCCCAGTCATAGAGCCGCGTCAACGCCGCAAGCTCGCGGTTCCACTTCGCCCCGCCGACTCGGCCAGGGTTCTGGGGCGAGCGCACACGCCAGTCGTGGAAGTCGAGCAGATCATCCGCGGTGGCCTGAGTCCAGAGCTTTCCTCGCCCCCACAAGAAGTCGAAGAAGACCCGGTAGTCGGAGGTGTAATTGCGCTTCGTCTCGTGCTCTAGGAGCACGAAGCTGGAGCGGCTCAAGTACTCACTTAGCAGCTCGTCCACCCGGTAGTCGGGGGACAGCATGATCGGATCGCCAGAGTGGACCCCCGTCCGTTCTTCGCGGCTCTGCAAGTCGTCCCAGCCCGTCAGCACCGATATCTGTCTCACGCCCACGAACGTCTTCGTGGGCACCCAGAACACACGCCACCCCGGCATTGCCCCGCCCCTCTTGCATCGGCTTCAACACGCCAATTCAACAGGGAATGCCGAGAAGTGGCGCCCGCGCCAAGGGTGATCGGGTCCGGCAGGGCGCAGCTGCACACCCAGCTCGCGCCGGACTGCGGTGGTTGAGGGGGGTGGTGCGGGCGATCAGCCGGAGACCTCCGCCCGCTTCGGTGACTTTGTCGCCCCGGTCACCCGCCGATCACCGCTTCCGCCGTGGTGTGAGCGCGCTGGCGAAGAGGCGGTATTGGGAGATTGCCCTATTTCCGGCTCATGACGCGGTGATGTCAATGTCCGTGCGCACGCGATGGTGCAGGCCGGCTTCGACCTGGCAGCCTTCGTCGCCGTCCATCCTGCCGAGACACGGCAGGCGTTGCGCCGCCCGGTGAAGGCATCAGCCGAGGGAGAACTGAGGATCCAGGTCGAAGTTCTGGAGCTGGAGCGAGTTGTCGAAGCTCACCGCCGGATCGAGGCAGGGGCGACCACAGGCGAGCTGGTACTCGACCTCACCGCGCCGTGAGGCGACGTGTTCCTGGTGTGGTCGGTCAAAGCAGGATCTCGACGTACCCGTCGGTTCCGTGCACGCGGATCCGCTGCCCGTCCCGGATCAGCCGGGTGGCCTGCTCCACGCCCACGACGGCCGGCAAGCCGTACTCCCGGGCAATCACTGCGCCATGGGTCATCAGGCCACCCACCTCCGTCACCAGGCCCGTGATTCCGACAAACAGCGGCGACCAGCTGGGATCCGTGTAGGACGTGACCAGGATGTCGCCCGCTTCGAGATCGGCCTCCGCCATGTCAAGGATGACGCGGGCCCTTCCCTCGATGGTCCCGGCGGAAACCGGTAGGCCGATCAGGGCGCCGGCCGGCACGTCGTCGCGCCGGTACGCCCCCGTGACGGCCTCACCGTCCGATGTGAGCACCCGGGGCGGCGTGAGCGCCTCGTACGACCGGAACGCGTCCTTGCGCTGCTCGATGAGCTGTGCATCCACCTCGTTGGAGCGCACGACGTCGTGGACTTCCTGGAACGTGAGGTAGAAGATGTCCTCCTTCTCAGCAAGCACGTCGGCCTGCACCAGGCGCTCAGCCTCCGCCAACAGGGCCTGCTTGTAGACGAAGTAGCGGCTGACGATGCCGTACTTCGGGTACTCCCGGTACCCGATGAAGGTTCGGACCCGGTCGATCATCCGCTTGGCCTCCTCGGCCTTCCGGTCCCCGTCCGGCAGGGCCAGCAAGCGTGACAGCACGTCCTGTTCCTTCTTCTGCGCCTTCTGCCGGCCCTCCTCGAAGCGCCGCTCGGCGGCTCCCGGCTCGAAGTTCCTGACGTTGTCGAGGATCACGGGCACGAGCGTGGTGGGGCGCTCGCGCCAACGCGGCCTCGTGATGTCGATCTCGCCGACGCAGCGCATGCCGTACCGGTCGAGGTAGGCCTTGATGGCGTCGTGCGCTTCGGTCCCCCCGGCGAGCTTCGGCAACTCGTCCAGGAAGCCCTCATCCTCGACGCCCTGCAGGAACGCCACCACCTCCGACTGCGGGCGGATCACGTCCGCGACGTCGAGCAGCGCCAGTCCCATCTCCGACGTGACGTTGTCGGGGGCGGACAGCGTGAGCGTGTCAGCCGCGTTCTTCTCGCCCAGCCACTCCTGCAGCTTGTCGTTGAGCCACCACGTGGCCTCCATCCCCGCCATGATCGCCTGCATGCTCAGCGGATCACCGAGGACCCGCTTGTGCTCCTTGAACGCCTCCAGCAGGAAGTCGAACAGCGCCGGTCCGGTCTTCGTCCGGATGTCGCGCTCGAGGGCGGCGATGGACGTCCGGCTGCGATCGATCAGCTCGGTGACGATGGCCGGATCGGTCTCGATCGGGGCGGACGCACCGCCGGCCGGCGGCCCGCCCGGACCCGCGTCCGGGAGCGACGGGACGAAATCGTCGCGGTCGAGGACGGTCTCCAGAGCGTCCCTGACCAGTGGATCGCCTCTCCCCATGACGTCCAGGAGGGCGGCGCGGCTCGCCGGCGCGGCCAGGCGCGGGGTGACGTCGACGAAGAGCCTCCCGCCGGCCGTGTGCATCGGTGCCATGGCCGTCAGCTGCCACATGGAGAGCCCCAGGGGCTTCATGGGGTCGGTCATCATCTGCTGATGGCCGACGGAGACGTAGACGTGGTTCTCCTGGTCGCCGGCCTTGGGGATGGGGAACAGCGTCGTGATGGGCCGGCTTTGAACGATCTGGAAGCCGTCGTCGACCAGGCACCATTCGATGTCCTGCGGGCGGCCGAAGTGGGCTTCGATCCGCCGCCCGAGCTGCACGAGCAGCACCACCTGCGCATCCGTCAGCGCCGGCTGCTCCTGCTGCTGCGCATCGATCGCCACTTCCTGCGTACCGCCGCCGGGCAGGGCGTGAACGGCACGCTGTTTGGCGGCGATCGCCTTGGCGACGACTGCGCCGTGTCGCACCTTGAAGACGTCCGGGTTCACCAGGCCGGAGACCAGGGCTTCGCCGAGGCCGAAGCCGGCGTCCACGGTGGCGACCTTCCGGTTGCCCGTGACGGGGTCGGCCGTGAACAGGATGCCGGCCGCATGCGGGACGACCATCTGCTGCACGACCACAGCCATGTGGACCGTACGGTGGTCGATGCCGTTCCGCTGGCGATAGGTCACGGCCCGCTCGGTGAACAGCGAGGCCCAGCACCGACTGACGTGCTGGAGGATCGCCGTCAGCCCCACGACGTTCAGGTACGTGTCCTGTTGGCCGGCGAAGGAGGTCGTCGGCAGGTCCTCTGCCGTCGCGCTGGATCGGACAGCGTAGGCGGCTTGCTCGCCGAGCTGGGCGAGCGCGCGGGTGATGGCCGCCGCGAGATCGCCCGGGATGGCAATCTCTTCGATGGTCCGGCGAATCTGCGCGCTGAGCGTGCGGATCGCCTCGCGGTCGTCCGGGTTCAAGCGCGACAGCTGATCGAGCCGATCGTCGATCGACGGCGCTTCCGCCATGATCCGCCGGAAGCCGTCCGTCGTCACGCAAAAGCCACCCGGCACGTGAATGCCTTCAATCCGCGACAGCCCGCCCAGGTGCGCGCCCTTGCCGCCAACGACCGCGACTTGCGTCTCGTCAATCTCTTGAAGATCCAACACGTACTGCTCGATCATTGCGATACCTCCGAGGCAACCGTGCTCCGTTGCACTGCAGTGGCCGATCGAATAGCCGGCGCCTCCAGCTCTGTCGAACCTCTTGTCGGGCACGTCCTCATCCCTGATGGCCTTCCCTCTGACGAGTCGGGCGGAGCGCACCCCCGAATCTGCGCCCCGAGCGCCCGCAACCGCACTGCCAGTCCCACCACTGGTTCGACGTCACCGCGTCCCCCGTACGTCGACAACAGCACACGCACGTCGTCCCCCTCATTTCCGCAGGTTGAGGCCTCGACCGACGATTCTGCGCCGTGACCCGGGTCTTGCGGCAAGCCCCCCAGTGCGCTATAGCTTGAGAGTGGCAAGGAGAGAGCTCTCCTTGCCTTTGCCTTTGCCTCTGCCGTCCGGTGGAACGGGCAAGCTTCTCGCGAAGCGGTGGCGCGCCGCGTACGGGTACGCGGGATTCATCATGTTTCGCACCTTCACCCAGCCGCGCTTGCCCGCCTGGTAGGACTGTCCGGTGCCTTTCACCACGACACCTTCGATACTCGCCGTGCCCCAGGCCGGGTCCAGCCAGTCCAGGGCGGTCGCCCGGTCCGAGCTGGCGGGGCACAGCGTCAACGGGGCGGCGAGCGTGTCGCGGGCGAAGAGGTCCTCCAGGATCGCGCGGCGCTCGCGGTATGGCCGGGCAAGGAGTTCGGTTCCGGCGGTTTCCAGGACGTCGAACATGCAAGCGCGCGGGTTCGCGGATACTGGGATGTGACCGCGGACAAACCTGCGCGCCGATCTGCCTATGGTGCCGGGCTGAGCGGCGAATTCCCCTGTGGGCTCGGCGAATGAGCAACCTCGGGTGGCGCTCACCACTGTGGCCCGACGAGCTGGTGGAACAGGCCGAGCGCCCCGCCGGCCGCGGCTCCGCCGGTCACCACCGCTTCCGGCCACGAGTGACTCGCCGCGCACCAGAGGGCTCCGGTTGCGATCCCGCAGAGCACGGACAGCAACAGCACCAGCACGGTGCGGCCGCGGAACAACGTCGGCGCCGAAGTGGCCTGCTGGTCCTGGCGGCTGTCGCGGTCGTGTGGTGACGGGTGGCACATGGTCTGCTCCTCGGTCGTCGCGGGATGTGCCAACCACCCTGCGGCGTATGGCCGTTCGGCCGCATCGGCTGGTCGGGAAGCCGACGAAAGCCGGGATCCGCCCCGAACGGCGCGGGTACAGTGCCGAACGAAACCGAACCATCGATGGCACGGGCGGGGGGCGCGGTGGGGAGCGGATCGACACTGGACCCGGAGACGATTCGCACGAGGGAGGAGCTGGGAAGCGGGCTCAAGACACTGCAGCTGCTCTCCGGTCACTCCCAGGCGCAGGTGGCGCAAAAGGCTGGGGTCGCCCGCACCTGGGGCCGGCGTGGACACACGCCGGTGGTGCGGGTGCGCGGCGGCTCGCCAAAGTGAGATAGAGATCGCTCGGTTGCTGAAGATGCGGACCACGGGTCGGGCGTGGATCGATGCACTGGAGCGGGTGGTCCAAGATTTGCAGGCGCACCATTCTGTGGAGGTGGACCGATTCGATGAGATCATGGTCCAACTCAGTCGAGAGACCACCGAAGCCGGACATGCGCTGGCTCACAACGGTCTCTGGCTCGAGTCACAGGACACACCACCGCACGGAATTCCGCTGGTCCCAGCCCCAGGCGGGGCGCGACTACACGATGGGGGCGGACCAGCGTTCATCGCCCTCTCCCAGCTCCTGGGCCGCTTGCGAGAGGCTACCCGGGAAGTCCGTGCCGATGTCCTGCGACGTCCTTTGCGGCAGGGGAGTCCCGTGCGCAGTGAGGTCCTGGGGGCTCTGGAGCAAGTCAGGGCTGCGCGGGCGCAGCTGAATGCAGCCCTTCTCGATCAGATTGACCAGATCAACGGAGGTCACACGCGTCGCCTGTAGGGCGGGGCAGTCTTGTTCTGGTTCCATGGGCCGCAGCTGGCTGGTTGGAGCCGACGAGGGCAACTCTCCAGGGCGATGGAGCGTCCGCACATCTGGTCGGCATTCAGAAACGATCACGAGCGTCCACGTGGATCGGGACCTTCATTCGATGCCGGCGGCCCGCCCGATCCGGTCGTCGAGCAGGTTCTGAGCGATGGCGGCGTAGCGGCTCGCGGCGGTGTGGGACAGGTTGAAGACCAGGGCGAGGCGCAGCGGGTCGGCGCCGACCGCCAGTGCTTCGTGCAATACCCGGTCGCCGCGGATGCGTTCAAGGTAAACGCCCTGGTGCAGCAGGTGCCGCTTGAGGTATTCGGCACTGGCGGGCCCGGTTCCCAGAGCGGTCTTCGCGTTGATCAATACGTGCCGGTTGGGAGTCTTCGGCCAGGTGGCGCGACGCTGGTCGAGCCAGGCCAGCAGGGTCTGGTGAGGCAGTTCGCCAAGCCGTTGGGTGTGTCCGGCGATGGTGAGCCGGCGGTTGGGCAGGTCGAGGTCGTCCAAGGTGAGGCGTCGGATGGCCGTGGCGCGGGCGGCGTGGACGGCGGCCAGGGCGACGATCAGCCGTTGCACTGGGGTGACGGCGACCTGTTGGACGGCGAAGATCTCAGCATCGGTCACCGGCGCCCGGTACTCGCGCAGATCGCGCACTACGGCCGGAGCCAACCCACGCCTCCACGACTTCACCCAGGCTGAAGGAATCCCGACAGGGATGAGGGTTGCGTACTGCGGACGAGGTTGGGTCAGAACGGCCTGCGGTCACCCGGACGAGGTAACAGGCCCAGGTCCAGGCACTCTCAGTCGCGCCAGGAGATGGAGGACGAACACGGAACTCGAGAACTATTGCTCACCCAAGTCGGTCAGCGGTGGCCGGGCTGCTGGACGGGCGAGTATGTGGCGTCCGTATCGTCTGCCTTCGGATGCGGCGCAGCCCCGAGGCGTGGCGCGGTGGGTTCGGGCAGGTTGCGGAAGAGCAGCCAGCTCAGCATGGGCATCAGGACGAGCGGCGCCAGGGCGGTCTGCAGGGACGTGGCGTCGGCGATGCTGCCGATGGCGGGGCCGGCCAGGCCGCCGATGCCGACGGTCAGGCCGAGTGTGATCCCGCCGGCGGTGCCGACCCGGGAGGGCAGGTAGTCCTGGCCGAGGGTGACCTGCAGCGAGAAGGGCACATACAGGCCGGCCGAGGTCAGTGCCACGAACAGGTAGATGGCCGGGCCGGGCACCCACACCACGCCCGCGATGGCCGTGCCCGTGATCAAGTACGACCAGCGCGAGACTGTCACCCGGTCCCAGCGGCTCGCCAGGGTTCCGCCCAGCACCGAGCCGATCGCACCGCCGAGGTAGAGCACGGACAGGGCCGCGGTGCCCGCGGCCGTGCTGCCGCCCAGGCGCTGCCGGGCGTACAGCGAGATGAAGGTGCTCAGACCGACGAACGCGATCGACCGGAAGACCACGGCCAGTGACAGTTTCACGAAGGAGGTGGTGTCGTCGCTTCCGGCGGGCACCGTCGTAACGGGTCCGGTGGCCTGCCTCTGCTGCAGGGCTCGCACCACGGGCAGGCACATCGCGGCACCGGCGAGGGCCGGCAGCACCAGCAGCGGTGTCCAGCGCAGTCCTCCGGTGGCCACCACGGCGGTGACCATGAGCGGGGCCAGCGCGAAGCCGATGTTGCCGCCGGTGGAGAACCAGCCCATGGCCCGGTGGCTGCCCTGGCTTGCGATGCGGGCGACGCGGGCGGATTCGGGGTGGTAGGCGGCCACGCCGACCCCCGAGATCGCGACGAACGCGAGCGTGAGCGTGTAAGAGCCGCTCAGTCCGCTCAGTGCGATGCGACCAGCTACCTCACCCTGGTTGGGCCGTCCTGGACCGTGCCTCCTGCGGCTGGCGCGGTCTGGCCATGACCATGCTTGCATGCTAGACACGGGAGTTGAGTTCGCCCGTGGTCTGGGAAGGGGGCTTACGTGAGGATCGGGTCGGTGAAGCGGCCTGAACGTGTTGCTGTCATCGGAGTGGGCATCCTCGGAGCCAGCGTGGGCTGGAACCTGTCCCGGCACGGCGCCAAGGTGGTCTTCATCGACGCAGGCCAGCCGGGCGAAGGCGTCACCAACTGGTCTTTCTCGTGGGTCAACGCCAGCAACAAGACCGCGCGCAAATCCTACTTCGACCTGAACGTCGCGGGCATGGCAGCGTGCCGTGAGCTGGCCAGGACCATCGGGCCGGACTCATGGTGGTATCCCAGTGGCCACCTGCGCTGGGCAGATGATCCCGCAGCGGAGGCGAAGCTCCTGGGAACAGCCGAACTGCTGACTAGCTGGGACTACCGGGTCGAGGTGTGCACGGGGGCCGAGGTGCGCCGCCGCCTCGAACCTGCTCTCACGATGCCCGGCGAGGTTCCAGTCGTGTTCTACCCCGACGAAGCCTGGGTGCACGGACGTCATCTCGTCGGCCGCCTGGTCGGCCAGGCCGTTGCATCCGGCGCCGAGCAACGGTCCGGCACCGCGGTCTGTGACATCGGCACCGGTGCCGACGGGAGCATCCGGACGGTTGCTCTGTCCGACGGGAGCTGTCTCGACGTCGACATCGTCGTGAACGCAGCAGGCCCCAGCGCCTCCCACGTCGCCGGGCTCATCGCACGGCACTTGCCGATGCGCCGGGAACCCGGCGCCATCACCCGGATCGGCTGTGCTCAGGTCCCGGTTCACCGGGCCATGCACGCGCCTCACATCGAGATCCGCCCTGACGGAGACGCTTCGGTCGTCGTCCACAGCCGCGAGATCGACGCACTCATCGACACAGGCGAAGATCCAGCGGAACTCGCGCGGCTGCTCCACGAATCGGCGCGGCACGTCGTTCCCGAGCTCGGCGACTCCCGCATCGCACAGACACGGGTAGCCAACCGGCCCATCCCGGCCGACGGATTCCCCTCGGTGGGAGCGGTGCCGTCTGTGCCGGGCTACTACGAGGCCGTTTCCCACAGCGGCATCACGCTCGGGCCGGTGATCGGCCGGCTGCTTGCTTCGGAGATCCTCAGCGGGAAGAGAGATGAGATGCTTGCCGACTTCCGCCCGGAGCGGTTCCCCCCGTGACCGCCCGGGCAAGCGCCACCAGTCCCGCGACCAGGCGGGTGCGTCTCCGTGCGCCCGAAACAGGCTCGTAAAGGCGCGCCGCCGCGTCACGCGAGCCGGAAGACCGGTCGGTCCTCCACCTCTGCCGCTCCACCCCGCGCACGAGTTACCTGCGTCTGGCGGTTGAGCGCCACGCCAAGAGACGTGTTGCAAGCGGCACCAGTTGGTGTCTGTGCGGCCGGGCGGCTTGACGCAGTCGTCCCAGTCGGCGAGATCGGACGCCGTGGGGTGGTGGTGTTCGCGAGCGCCCGGGTGGCGACGTGCTTGAGCTGCATCCCGACAGCGATCTCCGAGCCGGGAAACTCCCGGGTGAGCATCGTGCGGCTTGTGCCCGCAGAGGCCGTGTGCGGATGGCCCCGTGTGGCGATTGAGCAGGAGTGTCGTTGTGGACCACTTTCGCGACGCAGGCAGCGGGAGGTGTTGCATTCCGAGACCGTCGCTGTGATGCGGATCACTCTCTGGGTACTTCGGATCGGGCATGCGGAATCATGATCGGAATGGACGCTCGTTTCCTTAGCATCGCTGAGCTGGTCGAAGCCCCGTCCGTGGCGGTCGTAGTCGACGTCATGCGTGCTTTCACCGTGGCTGCCTGGGCCTTTGCTCAGGGGGCGGAAAAGATCGTTCTTGCTGAGTCGCTGGACGAATCCCTGGCGCTCAAGGCTCGCCACCCGGATTGGGTGGCGCTCAAAGACGGTCCGCCCGCGCCCGGGTTCGACACCGTCAACTCGCCGGGCCTGCTGCGGTCTATTGACCTTGGCGGACGGACCGTTGTGCAGAAGACCACGGCAGGGACGGTCGGTGCCCTTGCGGCCAAGGAGGCGTCGCTGGTGCTGTGCGCCGGCTTCGTGGTGGCGGAGGCAACAGCTCGGCTCTTGCGGACGCGCAAGAGCGACAGTGTCACGTTCGTGATCACTGGCGACGATGGGCAGGCCGATGAAGATCTGGCGTGTGCTCAATACATCGCTCGAAGGGTCACTGAGGCTGGCACGGATTCTGCTGAGTTCCTCCGCAGAGCTGCCGAGTCGCGCGCCGCCGCCGAGCTGGCGGAAGGTGTACGTCAAGGAGTCCATCCTGATGACGTTGCACTTTGTCTTGAGGTCGACCGGTTCCCCTTCGCCATGGTGGCGACCTTGGAGAGTGCGCTCATGGTCCTGCGTCCGTGCCACGCCGCTCTGCAGGAGCCAGCGATGCCCAGGGCCGCCGGATGCCATTGATCAGCCCGCCTGTCTCGTCAGAATCGGTCACCCCCAGCGGCTCGCCCCACCGCCGCGGCGGCCGCCATCGGGTGCCCTCGACGGTGGCGGCCCGGTCAAGCTCCCGGTAGTCGTACACACTGGCAAGGGCCTCGTAGGAGATCCAGGTGGTGCGGAACTTCTTGCTTTTGGTGATCCCGGCCCGCATCGGGAAACGGAATCGAAGTCCGGGTCGGCCTCCAACGGCAGCGCGGGGATTTCCCAGAGCAGGAGGCAGGTGAACTCCTGGAGCCGCAGCCCGGTGGTCAGCACCAGGTCTCCGACCGCGGCGTTGCGGGCCATCTCCCGGCCGTGGAACCCGGTTTCCTGCGAGCCGTCCGGGGCAAGCCTCCGGCGCCCCTTGCGGAACAACTCGGTGGAGTCCGGCTCCAGGTACTTGATCGTCACGTGCGGTTTCGGCGTGCGGCGGATCGCCAGGTTCACCCTCACCTCCCGGCCCGTGCCGGCGAACAGAGCCGCGCGGCCCGGTAGGTGAACGGCTCGGCCGCTGCGTGCCCCTCGTTGATCGCCCACCGGTAGAACAGCGACAGGGTGATACGGCCGAAGCGGCTCGCAAACTGTGGTGGCCGTTCGCAAACTGGGCTGCTCGGTCACACGGGTGTGACGCCGATCGACAGTTGGCCATCTCGATCCGTAGTTGGCCAGCGCCCCGTTTCGACTGCGCAAGGAAGGCCCGAGCGCCTGCCGGAGGCTCAGCCGCTCATCTCGGTCGGTGACCCGCGTCACACTCGGCGCCTGTCAGCAATCGGGGCGCCGTCTCGTTCAAGGGGCACGCGAACGAGACAGGAGCAACGCCATGAAGCACCGCATCGTCGTACTCGGCGCCGGCTACGCCGGGGCCTTCGCCGCCGGAAACCTGGCCCGCCGGCTCTCCCCCGCCGACACCGAGATCACCGTCGTCAACACCGAGCCCGACTTCGTCGAGCGGATGCGGCTCCACCAGCTCGCGATCGGCCAGGACCTCGGGTTCCGCAAGCTCGCCGACGTGTTCGCCGGGACCGGGGTGCGGCTGCGCCTGGCGCGCGTCACCGGCGTCGACCCCGAGCGCAGGACCGTCGCCGTGACCGGCGAAAACGGCGACGGCGAGCTCGCGTACGACACGCTTCTCTACGCGCTCGGCAGCTCCGTCGCCCACCATGGCGTCCCCGGCGTGGCCGAGCACGCCTTCGATGTGACCGGCCGGTCCTCGGCGCTGCGTCTGCGCGAGCGCCTGGCCGGCCTGGGCGAGGGCGGCACGGTGCTGGTCGTCGGTGAGGGGCTGACCGGCATCGAGACCGCCACCGAGTTCGCCGAGTCGCGGCCCGACCTCTCGGTCGCACTCGCCGCCCGCGGCGAGTTGGGCGCCTGGCTCTCCCCGAAGGCCCGCCGCCACCTGCGCCAGGCCTTCGACCGGCTCGGCATCACCGTCCACGAGCACACCGGAATCGAAGCCGTCGAGCCGACGCGGGCGATCGCCGCCAACGGTACGTCCATCCCGGCCGAGGTGACCGTGTGGTCGGCCGGGTTCGCCGTGCATCCCATCGCGGCAGCCAGCGGCCTGGAGGTCGCCGGGACCGGCCAGATCGTCGTCGACCGCACCATGCGCTCGCTCTCGCACCCGGACGTCTACGCCGCCGGTGACTGCGCCTACGCGATCGGCGAGAACGGCCGGCCGCTGCCGATGTCCTGCGCCTCGGCCGGTTTCACCAACATGCAGGCAACAGCCGCGATCATCGCGCGCCTGACGTGCAGCAAGGTCCCGACCATCGGGCTGAAGTATTACGGCAACCACATCAGCCTCGGGCGGCGGGACGCGATCTTCCAGATGGTGGACGGGGACGTCCGGTCGAAGTCCTGGTACCTGGGCGGCCGGACCGCCGCGCGGCTCAAGTCGGGCGTGCTCAAGGGGGCCGGGTGGGGCATCACACACCCGACCTTCGGCATGCCGAAGCGCAAGCGCCGCCTGTCCACCGCACCCGACCAGGTCGGTGTGAGGGCCGCCGCATAGGTTGTTCCGCATGGACAGCGCAGCCATCGATCGGTTCGAGGCCAGCCGGGGCCGGCTGGCCTCGCTCGCGTACCGTCTGCTGGGCTCGGCGGCCGACGCCGAGGACGCCGTGCAGGACACGTTCCTGCGCTGGCAGGCCGCAGACCGCGAACGGGTCGAGGTGCCGGAAGCGTGGCTGACCAAGGCCGTCACCAATCTCTGCCTCGACCGGCTCCGCTCGGCGCAGGCGCGCCACGAGCGCGCGGCGGGTGCCTGGCTGCCCGAGCCGCTCCTCGAGGGCGACCCGATGCTCGGCCCGGCCGACACCTTCGAGCAGCGCGAATCGGTGTCCTTGGCCGTACTGACCCTCATGGAGCGCCTCTCACCGGTCGAGCGAGCCGTCTACGTCCTGCGCGAGGCCTTCTCGTACAGCCACGCCGAGATCGCCGGAATCCTCGACATCACCGAGTCCGCGAGTCAGCAGCATGTCCACCGCGCCCGCATCCGGGTCGCCGCCGAGCGCCGCCGCGGCGGAGAGGCCGACCCCGCGTCCGCGCGCCGGGTCGTCGAGGAGTTCCTCGCCGCCGCCACGTCGGGGCGCACGGAACGGCTGGTGGCGCTGCTCACCGATGACGTGACGGCGGTCTCGGACGGCGCCGGACTGGCCAGGCGGCTGCTGCGGTACACGACGCGCGAGCGGGTCGCCTCCTACGTGCGGGCCGGCTTCAAGCCCACTCCGGCGAAGCGGCGGCTGGCCGGCGGCTCCCCCGCGATGCACATCGCGCTGGTCAACGGCTCCCCGGCCGTCCTCGCCGTGGTCGACGACCGGATCGTGGGCGCCGTGACGTTCGAGGTCAGCGACGGCAAGGTCGCGTCCCTGCGCGGCGTCGCGGCCGCGGACCGGCTCGCGCGCCTCAACAGGGCCTGGCGGCAGCACGAGCCCGACGCGCCGGTCATCAACGCATGGTGACCTGAGCCACCGGAAGACAGTGACCTGCGTGCGGTTGTGCTCGGTGGAGAGCGGGCATCCGGCTCTACCGGTCGCGTGTGAGCCTGTACGAGCAAAGATCCAGCACCAACTCGTTGTCGGCTTGGACTTCGAGATAGAGCGCGAGCGGCATCGGTGGGTTGCGCAGGAACGCGACGGCGGACTCGGTGAATTGGACCCTGCCGTTGCCGAGGTGGGTGATGCCTTCGGGTTCTTCGAGCGCGGCGAGCCAGTCGGCATGGCCCTCGTCCACCACAGCGGTGTAGGTCGTGACGGTGCCTGATCTCGCTTCGGTGGCCCGCAGGATGTCGTCGTAGCGGGCGTGGTCGATGACGGCCTGTATCGCCGCCTCGAAGCTCGGCAGCCCCACGCCAACTTTCCTGGGGGCATAACCCTGTGCCCGGGCGTAGGCGATCCACGCCAGCCCGCCCGCCACCTCCACGACGTGGCCGACCTGGAATCCGTCCTCATGCCCGTCGTCCAGGAGTACGAAGAAGGTCTCCTCGCCGCGCGCGTGCTGACCGGGTTTCGCCTTGCGCAGGTATAGCCTCCGCTGCTTCAGCAGCTTCTTGAGGGACGGGTCGATGTTGGCCGTGCCCATGCTTCCTCCCGGCGTCAGCGATGCCCTGGGTCGCGCCTCAACTCGGCACCAATGCTTGCGTGTTACTGCCCAGCGTGCCCGTTGCCACTCCCGCCGGACGTCAAACGACAAGCCCAGCTTGAGCTCTGGGAGAGGATCGAGCCGCTCTTGCCGAGGAAGGAGCGGCGCTTCGGGTTTCCCGGCCGAAAGCCGTTTTGGGACCATGCGGTGCTGTGCGGGATCTCGTTCGTGCTCTGCACGGGCATCCAGTGGGAGCACCTGCCGAAGGAGCTGGGCTGCGGCTCGGGCATGACCTGCCGGCGGCGGTTGCGGGAAGCTGTCGCCCGCCGCGGCACCCGGCAGGGGGCTGGGCACCTTGCGCTGGGTGAGGGAGCGGACCTTCGCCCGGCTCCACGGCTTTCGCCGGCTCCGCGTGCGCCGGGAACGCCGCGCCGGCATCCACGAGGTATTTCTCAGGCCCGCCTGCTGCCTGATCCCCCACCGGCCAGCCCGCTCACTGTGCCGACCGCTGCACGACGGTGGCTCAGGCAGTCTGCTTGGCTGCTGCAGCGCCTGCCGGGTGATGATTTCCGCTGTTTTCGGTGGGTGGTCAGGAGGAGCCGGTGTCGGCGTTGCCTGCGGTGGCCGGGAAGAGGCGCTGAACGGCGGCGACTATGGCGGCGCGGCGGGCCGCCAGGGAGGGGTCACGGACCTGGTCGGCAGCCGCTTGGACGAGGTCGAGCTGTCCGGCCCAGGACATGGCGATCTGGTTGACGAAGACGAGGATGTCGATGGGGTCCCAGGCGGGATCCAGGTGGCCGGCTTCCTGAGCCGTGCGCAGCTGCTCGACCTTGCGGCGGACGGTTTCGTGGGTGGGGTCATCGGGGGCGGCGCCGCTGCCTGGGAATTCCAGCCGGCCCCAGTTCATGAGCCGGAAGTGGTCGGGGTGGCGCATGAAGTAGTCGTGCACCCGCCCCGCGTATTCGGGCAGGTCGGTGGGGTCCATGCGGGTCGCCTCGGCCACCGCGGCCAGCTCCCGCTCGGCGACGAACCGGTAGAGGGCTTCCTTGCTGCGGAAGTAGGCGTAGAGGCGTTCCTTGCTCGTCTTCGCGGCTTTGGCGATGCGCTCGATCCGCGCTCCGGCGATCCCGTGCCGGGAGAACTCGGCCCCGGCCGCAGTGACGATGCGATCGCGGGTCGAGTCTGCGCTGGTCGAGGAGGTCATGCCCCCAGACTACCCAACCGAACTGTTCGGTTTGGCGAAGGGCGAGACAGGGCGCACGGTTAAAACCGAACCGTTTGGTTTGACCAGAGGAGCGCGTCATGCAGCACAGGACACTCGGCAGCCAGGGCCTCAAGGTCTCGGCGATCGGCTACGGCTCGATGGGCCTCACGATGGCCTACGGCCCCGGCGACGAGCAGGAGGGCACCGCCGCCATCCAGCGTGCGTACGGCCTGGGCGTCACCCCTTCTTCGACACCGCCGAGCTCTACGGCTGGGGCACCGGCTCCAACGAGATCCTTCTCGGCAAGGCGGTCAAGGACTTCCGCGACGACGTGGTCCTTGCCACGCCGAAGATGTCGCACATGCGCGTCCTCGTCTGCGAGGCCAAGTTCGGCTTCGACCTGTCCTCCCGGTCGGAGCAGGGGTACGGCCTCAACAGCCGCCCCGAGAACATCCGCAAGGTCGCCGACAACAGCCTGCGCCACCTCGGCGTGGATCACATCGACGTCCTCTACCAGCACCGCGTCGACCCGGACGTACCCATCGAGGACGTCGCGGGCACCGTCAAGGGACTGATCGACGCGGGCAAGGTCAAGTACTTCGGCCTGAGCGAGGCCGGCCCGCAGACCATCCGCCGCGCCCACGCGGTCCAGCCGGTCTCCGTCCGACATGGGCAACCTGCAGAACGAGAAGGACTACTCCCCCAACAAGGCCTACGGCGACGCCAAACTGGCCAACATCCTGTTCACCCGGGAACTGCACCACCGCCACCACACACACGGCATCGCCGCAGTGGCGTTCCACCCCGGCGTCGTGGCCACCAACTTCGCCAACGACACCACCCACTTCATGCGGTACGTCTACCACACCCCGATCATCAAGAACCTGTTCACCATCAGCCCGGACAAGGGCGCCGACCAACTGATCTGGCTCGCCGAAGGCGCCCCCGGCACCACCTGGCAGCCCGGCGAGTACTACGAGAAGCGCAAGCCGGCACCCTCCACCGAACAAGCCCGCGACCCCGAACTGGCCCGCCAACTGTGGGACCGCAGCTCCACCCTGCTGTCGATCACCACGCCATGACGAGCCGACCTGGATGACTGCTCATCGCGGCCACGCGGCCCACCCAAACCACCCCACCCCGCCTCGCCCCGCCGATGGTGGAGGCGATGGCCACACCGCCGAGCCATACGCCGGCAGCCGGTCGCGCGCTCTTCGAGTTAAGGATGGGTCTTCGTTTCCCACGTGATCGCCGCCAGGACCTCTCGGCGAGGCCCGGGCCGAGACCGGGGTGAGAGAGACCGGTGTGATGATTCGGGCGCATTTGCCACAGCCTGTTGCCCGGAAAGGGAAATTCTGCATGCAGTCATCACGTCTTCGCCGGCGCCTCACCGCTACTGCCCTCGGTCTCCTCGCGGTCGGTGCGGGTGCCGTCGCCACTGCCGCTCCGGCCATGGCCGGCGACGGCTCCACCATCTTCGGCAAGGACAACACCGTTGCCATAGGCACCGTCGCGCTTGCCCCGAACAAGGCCATCGCTGTCGACGTCACATACTCCTGCGATCCGACCGGGGACAAGCTGTCCCTGGACGTGATGTGGCGGCTGTCCGACAAGCGGGACTCCGACGTCCGCAGCCCCAGGGGGGTGGCCACGGTCCAGCACTCCGCGCTGACCTGCGACGCGAACAAGCATGACGTGCGGGTCACAGTGCCCGTCCTGCTCCCCGACGACAGCCTGCCCTTCGGCAAGGGCGACCCCGTGCAGGTCACGACCCAGTTGAGCAACCTGGAAGGCGCCCCGTATGCCAAGACAGTGAAGATTTCAACGCTCTGACAGCGTGGGGGAGCCGCGGCCGACGGTGCGCGGCTCCCCCCATGCCGGCGGTGACGCGCCGCTCTGACATCCCGGATCGGACGATGTGTTCCGCAGCGCTTCCTGCGGGTCCCCGGCACGCTCCCGACACCACAGCGAAAGCCGGCCGATCCGCTCCGGCACCGGTCCCGACGACCTGCCGCGCGCCGCGGGCAGCCTGCTCTTGCCCGCCCAGGACGACGACAACAACCCGCACGGGGCGGAGTGCCCGGTGAGCGGCCGGGCCTGGACGGCCCCGACGATCGTGCAGTGGCTGGTGTGAGCACGGCCTAGGAGCCGTGCTGGGATAGGCCCGGGCCGGGAGTGTCGGTGGGGTTATGTCATGACCTGGGTGCCGATGGACCCCAGCAACTCGAACTGCTCGGCTGCCGGAGAGTTCGGTGGTGCTGAGCAGGCGACGATGCGCAGGTCGTTCCCGGGGACGGTGAGGGTGTCGCAGTCCACCATGACGGGTCCGAGGTCCGGGTGGTGAACGGTCTTGCTGTCGGTGGTGTGGAAGCCCACGGCGTGGGAGTCCCACAGCTCGTCGAAGCGGTCGCTTGCGTGTCGCAGATCGGTGATCAGCGATCGAAGTGCACTGTCCTGGGGGTAGCGGGCTGCAGAGGAACGCAGGTCGGAGACGAGGGCTGTTTCGAACCGGGCTTGCTGCTCGGGGGTGTGGGTGACACGGCTGGGCAGTCCGGCGAAGTGTCGCCAAGCGATGTTGCGTTCCCTTCCCCGCCATGCGGAGGGGTCACCGATCAGGGCGGCCCAGAGAGGGTTCCAGGAGATGAGATTCCAGGCGGCGTCGTGGACGCTGAGGGGGGTGTTGCGCAGCTGGTCGAGCAGCCGCTGGACGCTGGGAGGGATGTGCGGGGTGACGTGTCCCGCGGTGGGCGATGCCTGTCCGGCCAGCAGGTAGAGGTGGTCGCGTTCGGGCTCCGACAGGCGTAGGGCGCGGGCGAGCGAGGCGAGCACCTGCGGGGAGGGTGAGGTGGCGCGTCCTCGTTCCAGGCGAACGACGTAGTCGACGGAGAGGCCGGCGAGCTGAGCGAGTTCCTCGCGCCGCAGGCCGGGGGCCCGGCGGACGCTGCCCACGAAAAGTCCGAGGTCCTTGGGGCTGGCCCGGTCGCGCCAGTGGCGCAGTGCTTGGCCGAGGGTTGCGGAATCGTCCTTCACGCTGCCATTGTCCGCCCGGGACCGGGCGACAGCCTGGTACTGCCCGACCCCCCGCTGATGAGGGCTCTGTCTGTTCCTGCGCGGGGCACGCAGGCTGAGAGACATGACAGTCACCGTTATCACCGGGGCGAACAAAGGCCTCGGCTTCGAGACGGCCCGCCGTCTCATCGAGCAGGGCCACACCGTCTACGCAGGAGCACGGGATGTGCACCGCGGGGCCGAGGCCACCAAGGCCCTGGGCGCCCGCCCACTCCTGATCGACATCACCGACGACGCGTCGGTCACCGCGGCCGCGGCAACCGTGCGGGCCGAGGCCGGACACGTCGACGTGCTGATCAACAACGCCGGCATCGCCGGCCCGACCGCCGCCACCGGCGAACTGACCGCTGCCGACCTACAGCAGGTGTACAACACCAACGTTTTCGGAGTGGTCCGCACCACCCGCGCCTTTCTGCCCCTGCTGCATGCCTCGAGCCGGCCGGCCATCGTCAACGTCAGCAGTAGCCTCGGATCACTGACGATCAACGCCGACCCCGCCGCGCACACCGACATCCTCCCGGCCTGGGCGCCACTCCTCGCCTACAACTCCTCCAAAGCGGCCCTGAACATGCTGAGTGTGCTGTACGGGCAGGCCTACCCGCGGATCACCGTCACTGCGGTGGACCCCGGTTTCACCGCGACCGACCTCAACGGCCACCAGGGCACGCAGAGCGTCGAGGAGGGAGCCGCCGTGATCATCGCCGCCGCCACCTCGGGCGCGGACGCGCCCACCGGCACCTTCATCGGAGCCTTCGGGCCCGTTCCCTGGTGACAGCGCCCCTCGCCGGTTCCGGCCGTCCGGCGCTGTCCCGTCTGCCACACCCGATCCAAAATCCGCACATAGGGAGAATCACTATGGACACCACGCACCAGGATGCTCTCGAGACCGCGCAGGCTTTCATCGCCGCTTTCGAGAGCCGTGACCGGGATGCGGTCGCCGGGCTCCTTGCGCCTGGCGCGACCTTCACCATCCCGCTGTCGATCGAGGGCACCCCCGAGCCCTGGTATGTGTTCGACAGTCCCGAGCACGTGCTGGGCTACATCGCATCCGTTGCGGCGAAGTTCGACCACGTCGCGTTCCTGGACAAGGTCTGGACGGTCAGCGAGGACGCCCGCTCGGTGTTCCTGCAGGCCAACGGCGACATCCTGTCCAGTGCGGAGAAGCTCGTCTACAACAATGTCTACATCTTCCGTATCGACGTCCAGGACGGGCAGATCACCAAGGTGTGGGAGTACGCCAACCCCGTCGCCTACGCCAACCTCGGCATCGCAAACTCCGAGGCCGAGACCGCTGCCCAGGCCGGCTGACCCACACACCATCGGCACTGACCTGGCCCTTGGGGCGCAACCCGATACCCTGCACGGAGAAAGTGCCCTCCGCCTGGACCGACAGAACCCCTCAGCAAGGTCCATCGTCCCAGGTCAAGAAGGCACTTTCGCGCTTCCGCCCCAAAGCCAGCCGTCCCCAATTGGAACGGTGAGGTTAGGGTGCGGGCATGGCTGTCATGGATGTCCGCAATGACTCGAAAGGGTGGCTCACCATGTGGCTCGAGCCACTTGGTGAGGATCGATAACTCAAGCCGGGCGAGTCGTTCCGCGTCCGATCCGACTACAACGGCGACGAGTTGGCCTTCTCCGTCAATTATTGGGTGGATGAAAACGACAGGGCGGCAGGTATCGAGACCGTCGCCGTCCGGATCGAGAACGGTGACTGCTACGCGGAAGTCGTCGACAACGCAGGCAACGTCATCGAATGCGGCCACCAAAGGCCTGCCGAGATCAACAGGCGATGGCAAGCCAAGGCCGAAGAGATACAGAAACGTACAGCGGAGCAAAAGGCCGGACGAGAGTCAGCCGGGTGAGCGTGAGACTTCGTCCTGTTTGAATCTCCCCGGGCATGCTCACGTTCCCCGTTTGGTTGACGCAGCAGCAAAGCCGGCCGTCGACGGTTGCCGCGGCGCGCGCTGGTGTCACAGGCCTGCCAGGGCGAGGAGTCGGCGCATGTGTGCGGGCGGCAGGTCGGGGTTGCCGGCCGCGGCGGTCGCGACCGATTCCGATGAGTCGGTCAACAGCTGCATCAGGTCGCAGGCCGGAAGCCGGGGATGGGTCGCGATCGCGCGCCGCACCGTGTGATCGGGATCGGCGGCCAGGCGACGGACGAGTTCCACCGGCAGATCGAGGTCGCGCGGGGCCAACTGCCGCATCCTTGGATCGGGATCGGTGGCCAACCGTCGAAGGACGTCCGCCGGGAGGGGGAGGTCATCAGCCGGACGCCACCGGGTCTTTTTCTCCGGGCGGTAGCTGCGGTCGATGCGTTCGGCGGTGGCGGGATCGATCCGGTGACGGGCATGCAGAGCCATCGTCGTACGGACGCTGCTCTCCTCGTCGTCGAGCAGTCGGGCCACGGCCGGCGCCGGGAGGCGGTCGGACATCGCGGCCGAGGCACGGAAGCAGGCGTAGGGCGCGTCTACGTACGGCAAGGGGTCAGCGGTCACCCATGGCAGACGCACTGTCCGAAGCTCCCGACGCGCTATCTCGTTCATGAGCTGTCGTTCAAGCGCGTCGTCGTCCAGGATTTGATGGTCGGCGAGCCAGTCCAGCAGGGGCAGGTCGGACAGGATCTGTGCGTGGATCGCGGCGCGGGTCGACTCCGGGGTGTCCTCACGGAGGAAGACGCGGAGTGTGACCCGCCGGCAGGGGTCCTCGGCAAGGATGTCGCGCAGCGGCGGCGGGAGGTCGGGGTGGTCCGCGAGTTCCGTGCGCACCTCCTCGTCCGGGTCGTCGGCCAGCCAACGGGCCGTGTCGGCGTCCAGCGTGCAGTGGCGTACTGCCCCGGCGCGCGTGACCGGGTCGGCCAGCAGAGCCGGGAGCAGGTCGTCAGGTGGGACGGGATGGGGAAGCCGTCGGTAGTAGGTCGCGCAGGCTCCCGCGCGCACCGCGTCCTCGGGGTCCGTCAGCGGGCGCCGACGCACCGGTTCCGGGGCCTGCGTCCACCATTGGGCAAGCGTCGCCCGGATCTTGGGCTCCGGGTCGTCCGCCAGCGGGCGCGCAGATCTGTCGGTACGTGATCGCTCTGCGCCAGGTACTCGCGCACACGAAGGTCGGGGTCGCCGAGCAGCCGCTCGAAGAGCTCTCGCGGCGGGCCGTCCGCGCTGACCACTACGGCCGCGCGTATCTCCGGGTCCGGGTGGTCGGTGAGCGTCATCCGGAAGGCGTGCGGGAGGGCACGGTTGAGCGCGAGCGAGTGCGTGAGCCAGTGGTCATCGACGGCGATGATCTCGGCGACCATGCTGTCGGTCAGGTCCGGGCGCTTGGCAACGCTGCCGAAGTCCCTGCGGTGGGCGAAGAGGCGGCGGACGAGCTCGGGAGGCAGTGAAGGGTTCCCTGCGAGTGCCTCCACCACCTTGTCGAGGTGGACCGGTGGCGGCGTGACGTCCGACACGGCAAGCGACCCTTCCAACTCGGCGAGCTGACCGCCGAGTCTCTCATGCGCGGTCGTCTTTTTGCGTTCCGCCAAGGCCGATGAGGTACTTCAGCGAGCAGGTCTGTCCCCTCACCGAGCCTGGAGCGGGGAGTCGGCACCTGCAGACCCGTCCCTCGCCGAGACCTGACGCCGTTGATCGACGCGTGGTACAGCGGTCAGGCCGCGAAGCCCACGTTGGTCACGTACTCGTACTGGCCCCACTGGCTGCCCAGGTCGACGATCTTCTCGATCCAGGCATCGTCCAGTGCCTGGGGGTCGTTGTCCGCCCAGGCCTGGACGACACGGTCCCAGTGACGCACGTTGAAACTGCGGTATTCCACGACGCGTTGGCGTGCGCGGGGTACCCGGGACTGGTTCAGGGGGTGGATTTCGACGCGGGTGCCGCGGCCGTCCGCGTTGAGACGGCCCAGGAGGTAGCGGGCGACGTTGTGGCGGCGCACCGTCTTGTAGGCGGTGTCGATGCGCTCGAGGTTCTTCCTGGAGGGGGCGTGTGTGCCCTGCAGCCAGGCTGTGAGGGTGCGGTCGGTGACGGTCAGGCCTGCATCGCGGGCGGCTTGGAGGGCGTGCTCGGTGCGGGTGAGGTAGTGCAGGCGGGCCAGCAGGCCGCGGCGCGCGGTGACGGGGGTGGCGATGTAGCCGGCAAGGGCGTCGAGCCGACGGGCGACCGCCTCGTGGGCTTTGATGCCGCGAGCGCCGTATTTGCCGAAGTCGATGTTCTGTTCCGGCATTCATTCCCGCCCTTCTCCGGCCTGCTTTCCCTGCGATTGTCCGAGACTGCCACTATATCGCAACTCGTATGTTTCTTCCGGAAGTTGGGAGGGCCTGACAGTCTCTTTCTGTACTGGTTTTCCGTTTTCGTTCCGTGTGCCCCGAGCGGGGTCGGGACCGGACCGTGCCGGCGTGATTGCGCCGGATTCATCGTACTGGTGGAGGCGGGCTCGGCGTGTGTGGTCGACTGCCCCAAAAAGGCCCGCATCCCCTACACGTCCGGAAGTTTCTCATGCGTTCTCTGCGCACTCTGCCGGTCGTGTGTGCCCTTCTTGCCGACAGCGTTTTTGCCGCGCCGGCGGCTCATGCCGATGCCGATGCCGCCGAGGCCTAGGGGTGTAGCGGCAGTCTGATCGACACGCGTGCCATCACTGACGGCAGCAAGACATACGGCCAGTTGAAGGTGTACTGCGGCACAGCGAGCGGCGGGACGAACTGTGCGGTGGCTGTCGACACGCGCTACGGGTCCAGTGTGAAGAGCTGCGTGGTGTCCGGGCGGTCCTGCCCGGTTCAGCCGGGCCGGCTGCCGGCGGATGGCCGGGGCCCGGTGCCGGCGGTGTAGGTGTCTTTGGGCTTCATTTCGCTGACGCCGCGGCCTTCGGGAAAGACGCTGCGCCAGTCGCCGATGACATGCAGTTCGTCGGTGCCCATGACGCTGACGACGGTGAGGCCTTCGTCGTATGCCTTGTAT
Organism: Streptomyces sp. NPDC050564; assembly: GCF_044457265.1. Taxonomy (NCBI): domain Bacteria; kingdom Bacillati; phylum Actinomycetota; class Actinomycetes; order Kitasatosporales; family Streptomycetaceae; genus Streptomyces; species Streptomyces sp. NPDC050564. Next base: position 25,135 of record NZ_JBITGS010000038.1, read on the forward strand.
GCCTTCCACCACAGGTTGGAGAACGCCTGAGAGCGAATGATGTGCATCCAGTCCTGGCGGTAGAGCTCGCGGTTGTAGTTCGACTCCCCCATCGTCGAGACGAACTTCGAGTACATCGCCTTGAGGTACTCCAGCGTCACCTCGTCGTTCGCGGCGATCGCCGTGTCGCGGGCGTCCCGCAGGATGATGCGGAACTTTTCCAGGAGGCCTTCGGTCGCGCCGGAGGTGTACGACTCGTGGATCTCGGGGGGATCGCACAGTGCGTATGCCGGTGCCGACAGGCGCAACAGGAGACGCAGGGTGGGTTCGGTGACCCAGAGAGGGCCGGCTTCGTCGCGGTTGCCGATCGGGTTGGGCAGCACGGCGTCGTGGTCCCAGGGGGGCGGGGTGATGAGGTGGACGCCTGCGCGGCGCCTGTCGTGTTCGGGGCCACTGGAGTGCTCGAGCTGTCCGATCGGCAGATGGGTCTTGAACGCGGACAGGTAGTAGGCGTTGACGTCCAGGACGGTCACGTCGTGGCGTCCTGGGGGCAACTCGGGGCGGGCCCATTTGGGGCGGGCCTCCCAGATCTGGTCGGGGCCGCGGGCGGTCTGCTTGCGCAGGATGTCGGGCATCCAGGGGTGCGCCACGATCTCGTACCGGCCGCCCTTGCGGCAGGTGTCGAGCAGTGCCATCACGTCCGGGATCGCCCGCTTCACCAGTGCCGCCGTTGCCGCCTCCAGGTCACCGGCGTGTTCGGCCAGTGCGGCCGCGACCGTTTCCGCGATCACATCCCGGGTATCGGAGACGGCCTGCATCCGGCGGCCCACGGGGACACCTTTCAGGCTGCGGCCGAGGCGGTGCGCGGGGGGCTGAGCGAGTGCCGGGTCCGGGGGCGGGGGTGTGTCGGTAGAGATTGGTGCTGCGGGGGCCGCGGGGCTGGTCGTGGCGCATTCCGCGGGATCCAAGTGCTGGGGGAATCCAGCCACTTGCCGGCGGGCCGGCTGCCCGCACAGGACACACGGCTGAGGCTCCGGGAGGGCGTGGACCTCGTCGGGGCCGGAGGCCGCCTCGGCCTGCCCGTCCGCGTCCGCCGAATCTTCCTCGGCCGGTGCTGCAGCGGTCACGGCCGCGGCCTGAGCCTCCAGTTTTGTCTGCGCTCCCTGAAGGAAGTACGCGTATTTGTCCCGCACTTCCCCACTCGGGTCGCGGCCCGATTCCCAGCCGCCGATCGTGGAGGGGCTCACCCCCAGGGCCTGTGCCACCTGCGTGCGTGACAGGCTGAGTGCCTCCCGCAGTGAGCGCCGCTGCTCGGCGGGGGGCAGTTTTGCCTCCTGGCGTGCGGTGGCCAGCAGTGCGTCGATCGCTTCGAAGTCCGTCATCGCGCCGCTCTTTTCGCCGCCCCGGCCTCGGGTGCCCTGCGGCCGGTCATGGGGCGTCGCCGTCTGGCGGTGGGCAGGGATTCGCAGGCCCGCGTAGGGCCGGCCAGCAGGTCGAGTACGTCGAGCCCGTAGTGCATGGCCAGGGCATCGCAGTCGTCCAGGCTCCAGGCGGCACTGCCGGACTGACGGCGGCTCAGTTGCGCCTGGCTCACGCCGAGGACGGTGGCGAGGTCGGACTGCGTCTCTCCGGTGATCTGCATCAGGGCGGCCACGGCGGCTCGCACCCGCTCGCCCAGCATCATCCCCATGATGTCAACTCTACCAGGCATTATGCGAATCAAGGCAGAAACTTGCTCATGGTGTTGAGGTCTTTCCTGCAGCGCAATCCTGTTACCGGTCCGGCTCCACCTCCGGCCCGGGAAGAACAGCCTTCGGCGAACCGCCGTCGGTGCGAACGGGCCCGGCGAGATCGCCGGCAGGCCGCTCACGAAACCGGGCGCCGCGGGGTCGTCGTCGTAGGGCGGGCCTGCGACCGAAGCGCGGCACCGGCGACGGTGCAGCGGGTTGCTTGCTTCACCGCCTCCGCCCAATCGGGCACACAAGGGGCACCCACACAGCTACTGTTCGGTTCCGCCGGGGCCTCGCTGCCCTTGGAGCACGGCGTGTTGCAGCATGCCGCTCAGCTGCCAGACGACGGCGACAGTCAGGGCGGCGGCTCCGATGTGCAGACTGTCACTGAGCATCACGTGCCGCAGCGCCTGGCGGGCCTCGCCTGCTGTTGCAGCCTGCTTCAGCGCCGAGTAGTCCAGCGTGGCCCAGTGGCCTGCGGCGAGTACGGTGAGCCACCAAACGGTGAGCAGAGGGTTGCCGCGACGCCGTCGCATTGTCGGCTCGGCGGCAGCCCACAGGTCGTTGATGAACATCTTCGGTATGAACAGCTGGGCCAGTGGAACCAGCCAGCCGAAGAGCACCCAAGCGCGGTCGCGGCGCTGCCCCTGGGGCCAGACCATGTCTGCGAGTGAACGCATGCTGCGGAGCCAGAGAATGAACAGCAGCATGGTCGCGAGGAACGCCGCTTGCAGCCACCCAGTCAGGTTCCCGAACCACATGTCGGCCCTGACCAACGCCTCGCCTTCATCCGACCGCTTCAGCGATAGCGCCTGGAGCACCTGGTACTTGCGCCAGCCTGCTACCTCGGTGGCCACCGTCACCAACGCGAAGCAGGCGAGCATGCCGCACGTCCATCGGGCGAGCCCGCCCGGCAACGCCGCTCTTCCACCCATTCCGTACCTCCGAAAGGCCCGCCTGTTCGGACTTTCCGCAGGTCGCAGGGGATCTTAGCCATTGAGGCGAGCGGAAGTCACGCCCCCGCTCGACTCCACCCAGTCCCCCAGTTCGTTGCGGTGCTGGAGGAAATCAAGGTGCGCAGGCCAGTCGGTCGTGCGCGCACCCGTCCCGACGCGCCGGTCTCCCACGACGCCGAGCAGTACAAGGAACGCAACACCGTAGGGCTGGTCGGACGCCGATACCCGTCGGGTCAGGCCGGTGATGTGACGGCCCGGCCAAGATGCCGGGCGAAGAACCGGACCACGCTGTCGTCCTCGAACCTGGACAGTTCCTTGTGCCTTCCCGCGTTGGCGTGCAACGTCTTCTCCTTCGAGGCGAAGGCGTCGAACAACGCGAGACCGGACTGGCGGGGGATGTGCTCGTCGTCCCACTGGAGCATGAACTCGATCGGGATGGTGATCTGCTTCGCCGTCTCGGCCAGAGCTTCGGGCCAGTGGAGACCGAAGACCGCAGCGGTGATGCTGTGATCGGCCACCACGAACGGCACCCCTATCGCGGTGCCCATGTGTCAGACCGAAGTAGCCGACCGGCCCTTCGGCGCCGATCTCCGAAAGTTCCTGGAGGGCGTCCAGGGTCGCCTGCCACTCGTGACGGAGCGCTCCGCCAGGTGGGCGTTGTCGCGGACGCGACGCCATCGCCCTGCTCTCGAGGGACGACGACTACCCGGTACGACTCCTGCTGTGTGAGAACCAACCGACCGTCGACGGCGAGGTTGTGCTGCAGACATATCTGGACTGCAAGGTCATCACCAAGGGCCTGTTGCAGGGCCACCCGAACTTCCCGCGCACGGGCAACGGGCAACGCTTCGCCAGCGACCCCGATCCAGAGAAACGACGGCTGGTGCGCCTCGACTCTGAGGCGCCCGTCGACGTTGTGGTCCGATTGCTTGCCGACCCCGACGACAGCGTACGTGCCATGGCAGCCGCGCACCCCGCGCTGCCGGTCGATCTCATCCTCCGAAGCTGCGGGAATCCGGAGACCTCCTCCCGCGCCCTCAGCAATCAGGGCCTTCCCGTGGAGGCCATGCACCAGTACCTGGACGATGCGGGCGTCCCTCGCTGACGAGGACCGATCAGAAGCGCAGAGCACGTCCTCTGACACCGCAGCGGCGCTGTGGGCCGCGCTCGCGATCCACCTGCTGTCCTCTCCCGCGAGACAACCGCATCCCGGCACCCCTCCGCAGCACGCCACGAGATGGATGACGTCTGTGAGCGCCGCCTGATGACCCAGGTCAAGCCTCGCTCACCTCCCTTTCTGCAACTGGTGCATACGGCGGGGTCGACGCCGGGAATGGCGACCGTTTGGACAGTGCGGCCCGGTGCAGCATTGGCTGCTGTCCCCGCTCATCCGATCTTGCCCCCGTATGGTGGCCTGACCTGTGCAAAGACAAAGTCGCTTGAGACGTGGACGCCTCACCATCTCACTTGATGTTGTTAGCCAACAGCGTTTCCATGTCCGAGGCCGTCGCACAGCGACACATTGACTTGGCCTCGGATTCCCGGCCCGGACACCAGGGAAGGAGATGCCGGCCGAGTACCCGACCCGGCCGAAGGCGGCGTACAGGCACTGCGAAGCTGGGCGCAATCCCGTGTCATCGGCACTGCGGGCGCCATTCGAAGAGCAGGATGGTCAGGTCGTCCCGCAGTTGGTTGCGCTGGTAATCGAGGATGGCGTGGATGAGCAGCCGCAGCACCTCGGCCGGGCGCTCTCCGGCGGCGTTGGAGCGGATGATGAAGTCAGTGAACCGGTCGAGGCCGAACTCCGCACCGTCCGCGTCGCGAGCTTCCACGACACCGTCGGTGTAGAGCAGGACGCAATCGCCCGGTTCCAGGGTCGTCTCGTGGACCTGCCGGGCTGCCGGGGCGAGTGGGCCGGCCAGGCCGATCGGCGGCTGTGGGGGGCTGTCCAGCGCCCCGGCGAGCACCCGCTCGGCACGGATCAGCAGCGGTGGGGGGTGACCGCAATTGACCCAGCGCAGCACCCCGGTCTCGGCATCGAGCCGACACAGCACGCCGGTGCAGAACTGGTCGGGCAGCCACTGGGCGAGCGCCTGGTCGACGGAGCCGACGACGTCGGCCAGGTGGCCACCGCCGCGGCGGGCGTTGCGCGCCGCCGCCATGGCGACCGACGTGGTCAGGCCGGCAGTCAGATCATGACCCATGGCGTCGAGGATCATGGTGTGCAGGATGTCCTTGACCACCGAGTGGTCGAAGGCGTCGCCGGCGATGTCGTACGCCGGTTCCATCGCCGCGGTCGAGACGCACCTGGTGCTGCCGATGGTGCGGGGTGGCAGGAAGGCCCGCAGCATCTCGGCGGGCAACTGCATGGGCGCGGTGCGGGTACGGGCGGCGAGCCAGTCGCTGTAGGCGCGTTTGGAGGTGATCAGCATGGCGAGGAGATGGGCCAGAATCCGGGTGCGGCGCATCCGTATCCCGTCGAGCGAGGCGGTCCGCACCGCCAGCACGCCCAGCCGCTCCGCACCGTCGACCAGGGGCATCCAGAGGATCAAGCCGTCGTCGGCCTCGGCCACCCGCGGGGAGACCGTGCGGTACGCCCAGCCGGCCGACGAGAGGTCCACCGGGAGCGGCTCCAAAGCCTCGTCGAGTGGGATGAGCAGCCGTTGTTGCAGGTCGACGAGGTAGATCAGCGCGGTGTCCAGGCCGAGGGATGAGGCGCACCGGTTCGCCAGGGCGGGCAGTTCGACCGGCAGGGCCGTCTGCGCCTCGAGGATCAGCTCTTCCAGCCGATTCTCGTCGATGGCGGTGTCGGGACCGGAGGACGCGTGCGGCGGGTCCGACACGGGGATCACTCCTTCCGTGCCCAGTTTCACACCGACCCCGTCCTTTCTCACGTCAGGCAAGCCCGTGACGAGGGCGAGAGCGGTCAGCTGAGCTCGACCAGGCCCACCTCATGCGCCAGCTATGTGATCAGCCGGTCCGGTATCGAGATCACCGCTCTACCGCCAAAATGTTGAAGGCGTTGAAGCCGGCGCAGCCGGCCGAGCCGGCCAATGGCATGAAGCTGAACTGCGCGGCGTTCGAACGCCGCAAGCTGAACCCGGGCTTCAACAAGCTGCCGGCGTCGATCCGCAACATGGTCAAGAAGTTCGTGCGGGACCCGATCGACGTGGCCACCGGCGGCATGTCCCTGTCTCGCACCGACGTGCGCCTGCCCAGTGTCCTCCCGCTGATCCTGCAGCGCACGCACCCATCCTCGTACCGATGGGGTGGCTGGTTCGGTCCCTCCTGGGCGTCCACCCTCGACCAGCGCGTCCAGGCCCACGACACCGGCCTCGTCAACGCCACCGCCGACGGCGCCCGCCTCTGCTTCCCTCTCCGCGATGCCGGGGCCGACGGGCCTGTCCGTCCGGACACGTCCGGCTCGCATCTGACCCTGTCCTGGGACACCGGAACCGACGGCGGCATCCGCATCACAGACCCCGACACCGGCCTGACCCACGTCTTCCACAGCCCCGTCCCGGCCACTGGCGACACCGCCGTTGACCTGTCCCTGCCGTACATCTGACAGGCAGCCCACGCAGAGCCGGCCTGCTGCTCCGGCAGCCCCAGGGCTCGGGTCGGCGAGAGGCCCCGCCTGCATGAGCCTCCAGCGCCATCCGCCAACATCCACCGCGTCAACGACGCTACGGGTCCGTACGCCTACGCCCGCAAGTGCCCAAGCACGTGTCCGGCCAGCGGATACGGCCGCTCCTCGGGCAACAACGCGAGGGCCCGGTCGAGTTCACCGGCCCTGACCCGAGCATGCACCTCCCTGGCGAGCGGCGTCACGTCCTCGATGCCGACTATCCACTCGTCGGCGTACCGGGCCGCGGCCTCCCCCGCCAGGCCGAGCTGGAGCGAGCGGTACCGCAGCGGTGCGAGCCGTAGATCCCTCTCGGGATCCCACTGCACGCGCGTCGGCGCGTGCCTCAACTCCCGCTTCCAGGCGGCCTGGTTCTCGTGCAGCCCGCGCACATAGTGCGACAGGCACGCGTTGCGCAGTGCCCACTCGAAACCCTCACGCTTGATCTCGACAGCGAGCACGGTCTCCTGCCCCTCCTTCGTGCCCCAGCCGCAGCGGTACATCATCCACAGGAAGCTGGGCTTGATCCACGTCATCCGATCCCGCTTCCACGTGGCGGGGAAACGGCCCTCGCGAACCGCAGGCAGACCGATGGCCGGAGAGTACGCCTGGTAGATGGTGACGGTGGATGCCGTGTAGAGCGCGCGGATCCCGCGTTGAGGTTCTTCCATGGGGTACAGGGTGGGGCTGACGAGAATCGGTCGGCCATTGATTTTAGAGCGCGTCAGGGCTGGTGCCCTCAGTCCTCCGCGGGGCCAAGCGCAGACGCGCACCGTCCAGGTCGGGATCAATCGGCCGGGCATCCTGCAGGCGTGTGGGGCGTCAACAGCCCAACTCTTATTCGTCTTCGATGGCTTCGGCAGCCCCCCCGTTCGAGACGAGGCCGCTTCCTGTTGTTTCCCGCCCCCTGTCCTGGTCTTCATGCGCCCGAGCCTCGGGAGTCGTAGGGGTTGTTTGAGATGGGTCGCGCACACGGCCGCAAAGCATTGCCCCCACCGGCCATCATCGCGCCCCAGCCGTGAGGAAGTCATGGACCACAATGCCCTCGCCAGACCCGCCCGAGGTACCGCCCGCGTGCGCGCGGGCCTCGGCGTCGCCGCCGTACTCGCCATCGCCCTTCCCTCCCTGATGCCGGCCACAGCGCAGGCCGACCCCGCGAACTCCGCGGCGACCATGCAGTGGGCGACCGAGACCCTCGCACCCGGCGTACAGGTACGTACCGGCGCCATCCGGAACGTCGACATCACGCCCACCTGGACGGTCGCCGTTCAGTCCCCGGGCATCAGTCGGCTGACCGGCGCCGCGACCTGGTCCGAGGTCGGCACCCAGAGCTGGGCCGATGCCACGGAGCGGAAGCTGCGCGACGCGGGTTTCCAGCCGCGCGTGGAGAGCGTCCGGTGGCCCGACTACTCCGACGCCCCGCACGAGGTGATGGGACTTCGGGTACGGGTCGGCTCCTTCTCCACCCAGGCCGCCGCCCAGTCCGCGGCGGCGGCGATCACCTCGGCCGGCTTCCACACTTCGGTCGCCTGGACCGGCTACGACATCCAGCAGCCCGCCGACCGGGAAAACGTCCATGTCGCGTTGATCGACCCACGCGTCTTCGACGGCACCGTCGAGGGCACCCACGACGGCAATGTCGCACAGCGGAAGACCACCTCGTCGGTCGCCGCTCAGCTGAACTCGCTGGTTGCCGTCAACGGCGGCTTCTTCGTGACCTCGGACGCCGACGGCGTCCAGGGCACCGCGTCCGGCCTGGGTGCCTACGACGGCCAGTTGGGGTCGATGGCGGTCGGCTCGCGGGCCGCGCTGATCCTCGCGGACGGCGGTCGTCACGCCCGTGTGGCCGATCTGACCACCACCGTCACCGCCCGGGCCGGAAACTCCTCATACCGGATCCAGGGCATCAACCGGGTCCCAGGACTGGTGCGCGACTGCGGCCGTCCCGGCACCACCCCCAGCGACCTGCCCTGGCAGGACGTCACCTGCCGACTGGCCGACGACCTGGTCCGGTTCACCCCCGAGTTCGGCGCCGACCTACCCACCGGGCCCGGCGTCCAGGCGGTGCTCGACGCGTCCGGCCGTGTGGTCTCGGTCGGTGCGCGCGGCGGCCGGGTACCGGCGGGCGGGAGCGTCCTGCAGGGCATCGGCGGTGGTGCCGGCTGGCTGACCACACACGCCGATCCCGGCAGCCGAATTCGAGTCGACGAGGTCATCCGCGACACCAGCGGCCGACGGGTCGAACTCGATGACGGCGACTCCATTGTGAGTGCCGCGCCCACCCTGGTGAAGGACGGCCGCATCGACATCGACGCGGTCGCCGAGGGCGTGGTCGACCCGCAGGACCTGTCCTTCGGATACGCCTGGGCCAACGTCCGCCAGCCGCGCACCATGGCCGGTGTCGATAGGAAGGGCCGGCTGATCCTGGCCACGGTCGACGGGCGGCAGACCGGTGGCAGCGAGGGCTTCACCCTCCATGAGGCGGCCGAGTTCATGCGCTCGCTCGGCGCTGTGCAGGCGCTGAACCTCGATGGCGGCGGTTCCACCGCGATGGCCGTCCGCGGAACCCTGGTCAGCAACCCCTCGGACACGACCGGTGAGCGCGCCGTCGGGGACACGGTGCAGGTGCTTGCGGCACAGGCCGACTGACAACGGTCGTCGCTCCGCCGCCGGGCGACCGCTGGGCGGCGGAGCTGGCCGGGGCGTCGCCGACTGGCGGCTTGCCTCGGGCGGTCGGGCAGGCGGAAGCGGCAGCGCGGCGGCCGCCCGGCGCAGTCTCCTTGCCGTCGCGGGCACGCCCGTGGCAGACGGACACATCACCGCAGCAAGCACGGTCCCCTACAGGATCTGGGGTGGCCCCGGTGGGTCCCAGGCGCGGGGGGCGGCGCGGTTCCGGTGCGGCTGCCTGCCGTCGTCTCGAAGGTGGGCGTGGAGTCCATGGTGGGCGGTGCCTTCGACGGGCCGGACTGCGCGATGTGGCCGCCGACCCGTCCGGGGCGTGTGCCATCGCCCCGCCGACGTCATCCAGCGCAGGGCTGCACGGGCGCGTGCCATGCTGGGACTGCGGATCATGACGGAGAGCGGAGAAAAGCGACAGCGTGAAGACAGTGGCAAGGCCGAATTGGACGGGGATCTGGGACCGGTTCGAGGCATCCGACCCCGGGCTGTTGCGGCTGATGGCCGGGCTGCGGACCGTTGGTGCCATCGCGCTCACGCTCGCGGTCCTGGCCGTGCTGGGGGCCGATGTCAGTCACATGGTGACCGGCGCCATGGGGGCCATGGTCGCGACCTTCGCCATCAAGGAGAAGCAGCGGCACGAACAGGCCCTTACTCTCGCGTTCGGCCTGCCCGTGGCGCTGGTGGCGATGTCACTGGGGGCTCTGCTGAACACCAGGGTCGTCGCGGGCGATCTGTTGTTCATCTCCCTGATCTTCGCCGCCGTGTACAGCCGCCGCTTCGGGGACCGCGGCACGGCGCTGGGCCTCATCGGGTTTCAGATCTACTTCGTCGCCCTCTTCGTCAGAGCCACCTCCGCCGCCCTGCCGCAGCTGTACGGAACGCTGGCCGTCGCGTTCGCCTGCAGCGCGGTGGTGCGGTTCGGCCTGGTCGTGGAGACGCCCGAACGCATTCTGCTGCGACTGCGTGAGGCGTTCAGGGCCCGGCTGGCCCAATTGGTTTCCGCCCAGATCGAGTTGCTCGATGCCGGGCCCGACCGCGTCGACAAGGCCCTGGAGGACGTGCGCCGGCACACCGCACGCCTCCACGAGAGCGCGATGATGATCCAGGGGCGGCTGGAGGAGGGAACGAGCAGCAGCACCACCGCCTCGCTCGTCCAACGGCGCGTGGCCGATGCAGAGATCGCCGCTGAGCGGCTCGGCGTTCTCCTGCTCAACGCGCGCAGCGCCGAACGCGCCGACACGCTCACCCTGCACCTGCCGCACGCGCCCGTGCCGCCTCCGGGCGACCGGCTGCGCGCCCAGGACGACACCACCGCGAGGCTGCGCCGCGATCTCGACGCACTGCGCCTGCTCGTGGTCCGCCCGGTCTCGAACGACCGCGGCACCGCGCTGGCCCACCTCCGCAACCGGCTCCTCGGCTACCGGGACGAGGAGAATCTGCCGCGCGCCTCGGCCGTCGTACAGGACGTCTTCCGCGGCATCGGAGAGGCGGCGCGCTCGGTCCTGGGCCTGCGGCTGGCCCTCGACGGCCCCCAGGACGAGTCCGACGACACACCCGCGACGGCCCGTTCCCGGGAGGAGCTCGATGCCGAGGACGTCGCCATCGCGGGGGCCGAGGAGTCCGGGCAGGGCGGGGACGACCGCAAGGGGCTGGAGCGGCCCACGACCCGGGCCGCGGTCCAGGTGTCGGTGGGTTCGGCCCTGGCCATCGTCGGCGGGGAGTTCCTCTCCAGCCAGCGCTGGTACTGGGCGGTGCTGACCTGCTGGGTCGTCTTCCTGAACACGGCGTCCACCGGGGAGATCCTCGTCAAGGGCTACCGTCGGCTGCTGGGCACTGTTCTCGGCGTGGTGGCCGGTGTCGGTCTGGCGGGCCTGGTCGGCAACCACACCTGGACGGCGTTCGCACTCGTCCTGCTGTTCATCTTCGCCATGTTCTTCACCGCGCCGCTGTCGTACGCCCTGATGTCCTTCTTCGTCACGGCGATGCTGGGCCTGCTGTACACGCTGCTCAACACCTACAGCGCCTCGGTTCTCGTCCTGCGCATCGAGGAGACCGCGCTCGGCGCCGCCTGCGGCGTGATCGCGGCCGCCGTGATCCTGCCGGTGCACACCGATCGCCGTACCGACGAACTCCTCGGCACGGTGCTGACCCGGCTCGGTGACGTCACCGGTGCCGCGGTGGAGCAGCTGAGCGGCGGTCCCGCACTCGATCTGCTGGACCGGGCCCGGGATCTGGACACGGCACTGGACGATCTACGGGCCTCCACGCAGCCGTTGACCCATCCGATCACCCCGCTGCGGTCCCGTCGCCAGACCGCTCGCTACCTTGTGGCCCTGCTCGAGACGTGCGCCTATCACGCGCGTTCCCTGGCGGCGACGGCCGAACTCCTCCCCTACAGCAAGACGGTCGCCGCGGATCCCCGTCTCAAGGGTGCGGGACGGCGCATCGCCCACAACATCGACGTACTCGTCGCCCGCGTCGAGGACGACGCCGACGACGGGGTGGCCGAGACCGGTGCGAGCCTCGCTTCCATGCTGGAGACCGACGCGCCAGGTTCCCCTCGGCACGACCGCGTCACGGGCCGGGTGCTACGGCATCTGCAGCGCCTGGACGAAGGGGTGATCGGTCTCGCCCGTCCGCTGGGGGTGACCGTCTCCACACCCGACCAAGCATCGCCGGGGCGGGGCTCGTAGCCGGGTCCGGCGTCGTGGCCCTCAACCCACATTCCACAGGAACCGGTGCGTGTGGATCCCGAAGTACGGGAACGACTGCACCTGCCGGACGCCTTCGATCGGTCGCACGACGTCGTTGACGAAGTCCAGCAGATCCCGGGGGCCCGGGCAGACGACCTCGGCGAACAGGTCGAAGCCGCCGGAGGTCAACACCGAGTAGACCACCTCGGCCCGCTGGGCCAGGTCGTCGGCGACCGCTCGGGGGTCACCGTGCACGGCGATGCCGAGCAGTGCCATGGACTGTCCGCCCATGCACATCGGGTCCGTGACTCCGACCACCTGTACGGCCTGGGAGTCGAGCAGTCGTTGCAGCCGCTGGCGGGCCGCGGATGCGGACAGGCCGACTTTCGGGCCCAGTTCGGCATACGCGATACGGCCGTCGACCTGCAGTTCACGCAGGATGGCCCGGTCGATCTCGTCCACGGTGTTCCTCTCTCGCTCACCCGAACCAAGACTGACGGCGCGGTTCAGCCGACCAGTTCGGACAGGGCGGCGGCAAAGACGTCGGTGTGCGTGTCCACGTCTTCCTCCGTGGTCGCGGGGCACATGAGGGCCATGTTGTGGAACGGGGTGAGCAGGATGCCACGGTTGGCGAGGTAGAGGTGGAGGTAGTCCTCCAGCTCGCTGTCGGCAGCGGCGGCGGATTCGGTTCCGGTGCGCGGTGCGGAATCGGCGAAGCGGTACTCGGTCCGGGCGCCGAGCCTGCTCACCGACCACGGCAGCGCCCACGCGTCGATGCCCGCGCGTACCCCCGCCTCGAACCGCTCCGACAGCTTCGACATCCCGTCGAAGGCGTCGTCGGTGAGGACGTGTTCCAGGGTCGCTCGCGTCGCGGCCACGGACAGGGCGTTGCCGGCGAGGGTGCCGCCGACTCCGCCCATGTCGACCAGATCCAGGTCGTCACGGTCGAGGAGCTTCTCGGCGAGCTCGGCCGAGAGCCCGTAGGCACCGGCGGGGATACCGCCGCCGATCGCCTTGCCGATGGTCAGCAGGTCCGGCTCAAGGCCCCACGCAGCGGTGCAGCCGCCGGGACCGGCGGAGAAGGTATGCGTCTCGTCGTTGATGAGGAGCGTGCCGTACTGGCGCGTCAATTCCCGCACGCCTTCCAGGTAGCCGGATTCGGGCAGCACGATGCCGATATTGGTGAGCGCGGGCTCCATCAGGACGGCGGCGACGTCGCCGTGGGCGAGTTCGCGCTCCAGCTGTACCAAGTCGTTGAACTCCGCGACCCGGCTGGTGAGCGTGACGTCGCAGGGGGCGCCGACGTTGCCGGGGCGAGAGGTACCGCGTCCGTCCGGACCGACCACGATCAGCGACTCATCGACGCTGCCGTGGTAGCTGTAGCTGTTCACCAGGATCTTGGGCCGTCCGGTGACTGCCCGCGCCAGCCGGATGGACCAGCGGTTGGCATCGGTCGCGGTCAGCGAGAAGCTCCAGCGCGCGAGCCCGAAGCGGCGGGTCAGTTCGGCGCCCACCCACTCGGCGTCCTCGGTGGGCAGCATCGCCGTCGCGCCGCCGAGTTCCGCGAACCGGCTCCGCACCGCCTCGGCCACCACCGCGGGTGAATGGCCGGCCATGGCGCCCGTGTCACCGAGACAGAAGTCGATGTACTCGTGGCCGTCGATGTCTGTGATCCGGGCGCCGCGCGCCGTGTCCAGGTAGCGAGGGAAGGCCCCCGCGGTCTTGTTCATCCACGTCATCGGGACCCGGCCGAAGAGGTGGTCGGCCCGTTCATAGGCGGCCTGGGACCGCGGGTTCCGACGCTCGGCCTCGGCGATCTCACGGGCCAGAAGCTGCTGCAGGCGGGTGCGGTCCATTGGGTGCTCCTCCATCTGGTGACCGAATACCGCGATGCTACGAATGAAAATGACGTGAAAGCAAGATGTGACGATTGATTCGACTGTCGATGCGATCGAATCGAGAGTCTGGAGTGATCGCTCCTCTCCCAGCCCGAGAGGTCCATCACACCCGGTCGTCATGAGTCATAAAGCGACATCCTCCGTATCTGTTCTGTGGATCAGCGCGGCGTCACACGGCCGGCAACGACGGAGAGCCAGGAGCGGAGCATGGCGGGCATCGGAGCGGAGCATGGCGGGCATCACGGGGGCATCCACGTGCATGGGGCGATATGGATCAGGGCTCACCGCCGACGCAGCCACGAGCGCCCGCCGACGCGTGAACCTGACCAAGTCGTCCCCAGGGCGCCGAGGAGCATGCAGTATCCCCGCTCGAAGTGTCCGTTCACCGGGCCGTGTTCGTCGATGACAGCGGCCGTCGGCGCTCATGGCTGCGCAGGATGGGCTGGGTCGTCGCGGTCACCTGTGTCTGCTTCGCGACTGCGCTCGTGGCTCTGGTGAGCGGGGACTACTCCCGCGCGCCCTTGCTGTCTCTGCCGGTCCGGGGCCACAAGTAGGCTCAGGTCGACGCCCCCGAACCGCGCGTCGATCCGCGGTCCACGGCCACACGGTCCCCCTCCCCTGAGTCGACGGCCGGCGCCTCCACGAATCCGCGCCGGTTGCGCGATGAGAAAGGGGTGATGGGGACGGACGGATCGTCTGCGGGCGAACCGGTCGGCGCCGCCAAGGAGAAGCAGCCGCCTCGCCATTTCGGGAGCACACCGTTCCTACAGACTGAGCGAGGATGAGTCCTGTTTCCAGGACGGTTGGTGCTCAGCCGCGTGCTCCGAACGGTGTTGGGCACGCTGGTCGCCCGCGTTCGCTCCGCTGCCGGGCGGCACGCATCTGGTGCGTGGACCGGGGATGCGGGGGCGGGGTCCCTCACGCCCGCGGGTCTCCGTTGCGGCCTGGGCGGTCCGATGCCCATATCCATCGCTCTGGTGGGTACGGGGCGGTGCCGTCCGTCGCCGGATCGCGATGCCGGAGGGCGCGTCGCCCGATCGCGATGCAGGCCGCATCGTGCCGGGAAACGGTGCGGTTGGTGCTGGTCAGGGGCTGCTGCCAGTGCTGGGTGCCCCAGCGGGAGGTGTAGGCGGGATCGACCGCGACGACCGCGATGTCCTGCTCGGCGGCCATCGTCACCAGGCGGGTCTTGAGTTTCGCGGTGGGGAAGCGGGAGATCAGGCGGCGGAAGCGTTTGTTGCGGCCCCGCGCTCCCCTGACCGGCCGACAATTCGCGCGCGCGGCAACGGACTTCCCCGGTACGGTCGCGCGATGGACGATGAGGACGGCTACTTCGGAGAACTGGTCGCGGCTGCCTACGACGAGTCGTCGGCGGACATGTTCGCTCCGAGCGTCGTAGAGCCGGTGGTTGACGTTCTGACGGGGCTGGCCGGCGGTGGGCGCGCCCTTGAGCTGGGCATCGGCACGGGGCGCATCGCGCTGCCGCTGGCACGTCGCGGAGTCCCGGTCCACGGCATGGATCTGTCACGGGCGATGGTCACCCGGCTGCGGGCGAAGCCGGGTGGCGACGCGATCGGCATCACGATCGGCGACTTCGCGACGACGAGGGTGGACGGGAGGTTCTCCGTCGCCTACCTGCTCTTCAACACGATCATGAATCTGACGACGCAGGAAGCGCAGGTGGCCTGTTTCCGCAACGTCGCGGCGCACCTGGAACCCGGAGGCTCCTTCGTCATCGAGGTCATGGTCCCCGAGTTGAGGAAGCTTCCCGCCGGGCAGAACGTCGTGCCCTTCCACGTAAGTCCGACGCGGTGGGCATTCGACATCTACGACATCGCGACTCAGGCGACAAGTTCGAACTACGTCGAGGTCGTCGACGGTCGTGGCACCTACCGATCCATCCCCTTCCGATATGTGTGGCCTTCGGAACTCGACCTGATGGCCCAGCTCGCCGGGTTGCGGCTGCGTGAGCGGTGGGCGGGATGGACACGGGAAGCCTTCACGAGCGAGAGCCCCCGGCATGTCTCCATCTGGGAGAAGCCCGCTGACTGACCACTACGGGGGCCGTTGACACGCCCACGGCTCGCCCCGTAGTGGTTCAGCCGCGCGTCGGGGGCAGGGTTGGCCAGGGGGTTCTCCCCATGGGAAGCATGGCGCCCGCTTACGTCGCCTTGGACATGCCAATGTGCTGCGGCTGGGCAATGTGAGGGGCCAGAGGCAGCATGGAAGCACGGGTATTCAGAACCCAGGCGTGCGGCGTTGCCTGCAGAGGTCGGCATGTCCTGCCCTGGTGGAGGAGGATCTGCGATGACAGCCGAATCCTTCCAGTTCAGCGGGGACGAGCCGGGCGTCGACCCGTCCCGGCCGATCGGCCTGCTGGATGTGCTGAGCGTGGCTGCCGTGGTCCTGGACGCCGACGGGCGCATAGTGTTCTGGACGCCTCAGGCCGAGGAGCTCTTCGGCTACACCGCGGAAGAGGCCCTGGGCAAGTACGCAGCGCGACTGTTCATCCACCCGGAGCATCTGAAGGCTGTCCAAAGTCTGTTCGCGGAGGTCCTGGCGACCGGCCGGAGCTGGGCCGGCGCCTTCCCCATCCGGCACAAGGACGGCAGCACCCGCCTGATGGAGTTCCGCAACATGCGGCTGCTGGACGATCTCGGGGATGTGTACGCCCTCGGCATCGCCGCCGACCACACCCTGCTCCAGCGCGTCGAAACCGATCTGGCTCTGTGCGAGCGGCTGATCAACCAGTCCCCGATCGGCTTGGCCCTCATGGATCCCGACCTGCGCTATCTCCTGGTCAACCCCGCGCTGGAGCGCATCGACGGGATACCCGCCGAAGACCACATCGGCCGCCACCTCAGGGACACCCTGCCCTTCCCCGACGTCGACACCATCGAGTCGGCCCTGCGTCAGGTGCTCACCACCGGAACCCCCCTGCTCGACCAGTACCACGTGGGCCGCCCCCCGGCCGACCATGACCCTGACCACGAGCACGAGCACGCCTGGTCTCTGTCCTTCTACCGGCTGGAGGACCCCGGCGGGCGGGTCCTGGGCGCCGCCACCTCGGTCGTCGACGTCACCGAGCGGCACCGCGCGGCCATCGAGGCCGACCGGGCCCGGCGCCGCCTGGCTCTCATCGCCGACGCCTCCATCCGCGTCGGCACCACGTTGGAGGTGGAGCAGACCGCCCACGAACTGGCCGAGATCGCCACCCCCGAGCTCGCCGATGTGGTCGCCGTCGACGTTCTCGACTCGGCCCTGGCCTGCCGCCGCTCGCGCAGACCGGACAACGGCCCGGAACTCTTCCGCGCGCTGGCCCTCAAGGCGGCGCATCCCACGGTGGCTCTGCGTGCTGCCGACCCTCCCGGTGACCTCACTGCCTACGGGGGCGACCGCCTGGTCACCCTGTGCGTCCACACCGGCCGACCGGTCCTGGTACGCCACGTCGGCGACCACGATCTCGAGCGCATCGCTCGCGACCCCGAGGCCACCGCGCTCCTGGCCCGCGCCGGCGTCCATTCCTATCTCGCCGTGCCGTTGATCGCCCACGGCGAAGTGCTGGGCGCCCTTGACCTCAAACGCACCCGCAACCCGGTCCCGTTCGACCAGGACGACGTCGTCCTGGCCAGTGAGCTCGCCAGCCGTGCAGCCGTGGCCATCGACAACGCCCGCTGGTTCCAGAGCGTGCGCAACACTGCCCTGACCCTCCAGCGCAGCCTGCTGCCCGACCACCCGCCGCACCACACCGGCCTGGAAACCGCCTCCCGCTACCAGCCCGCCCAGACCACCAGCGAGGTCGGCGGCGACTGGTACGACGTCATCTCGCTGGCCGACGACAGGACCGCGCTGGTCGTCGGCGACGTCATGGGCAACGGGATCGACGCAGCCGCCACCATGGGCCGGCTGCGCACCGCCACCTGCGCCTACGCAGACCTCGACCTCGCACCGGACGCCGTGCTCCAGCACCTGGACAAAATCACCTGCGATCTGGAGCACTACATCGTCACCTGCCTCTACGCCGTATATGACCCCCACACAAGGCAGTGTCACCTCGCCAACGCAGGACACATGCCGCCCGCGCTGGCCCGCCCCGGCGAGGCCCCCGTACTGCTCGACCTGCCCTCCGGAGCCCCGCTCGGCGTCGGCGGCATCACCTTCGAGACCACGACGGAGGACCTCGGTCCTGGCGACCTGCTGGTCCTCTACACCGACGGCCTCGTCGAAACCCGGCAACACCCCATCGACGACCGCCTGAACGTGCTCCTCAGCTTCCTCGACGAGCCCCACCGGCCGCTCGAAGAGACCTGCGACCTCCTGCTGTACGGCCTGCGCCACCCCGACGACCACGACGATGTCGCCCTCCTCGTCGCCCGGGCCCTCTAGGCGATACAGCGGCCCACCCCGCCATACGTGGAGCCGCAACGTTCTGTACGACACTGCCACCACGGGAAGGGACGATGCACGTTCACCGCATGCGACTCCAACGAATCGAGCACTCACCCAAGCTGACGCCCCGAGCAGCCGGCATCAGCCCGTCGTGGGGCAGATTCAGCCGACGAGGTGTCCGCCCCTGGACTGCGTCCGTTCGGGGCCAAGCAGGCCCGGCGCCGACAGCGCAGCGTCTGTGCCGATCACGCTTGGACAAGTGTCCGCAGGAGCGGCACCTCCCGTGATCAAGGAGAAGAGAATGCCTATCGATACCGTCGAACGATTCCTGGCCGCCCTGAGCCCACGCGCCCGAGAACATGTCCAGCAGCAGCCACGCGAGGAGCAGGAAAAGCTCGCCGCCGCCTGGGAAGCGGAGCTGAGGGCGGACACCGACCTCGACACGTTGAGCGAGTTGTCACCCGCCGCCGCCGAGAGCGAGGCAGCCACACGGGTCTTCAGGAAGCTCTTCGAATAGGTGCCGTTGGACATCCTGGCGGCCCGCCATGTACGTTCCGGCCGCCAGGGTGCATCTCATGCGACGTACATCCCCTCGAGCTCGTGACGCGATCACGGCAACAACCTTGTTGATTCCGCAATGGCGACGGGCGAGGCCAGGGCATTCGGTGGACGGTGGACCGCGTTCGGCCAGGCCGGAATCCGCGAGGTCGACCGGTGCGTCGTGACCGTTGCAGAGCGGCGGATCACGCCGAGCCTGGAGCGGCTCGCCGCGGAGGCGTCCCGGCTGGATCGGCTCGTCACCGCGCCCGGTGGGAGCGCGCATTGCGTCGTCGCCGGGGGGAATGAGCCATGGGCTCGGTCACGGAAGACCTCGGGGCATCGGTGTGACGTACGGCCGGCGGAACTGCAGGGGCTGTACCGTCACCGAGATCTCCGAAGTCACAGCCCTGCGGCTGGAAGTCACAGCCCTGGGACTATATGAAGGCCGGTACCGACAATCTGGCGGAGTCGTCCAGCTCGGCCCAGACCGTCTTGCCGTGGCGGGCGTGGCGCGTTCCCCAGCGTTCGGCGAGCTGGGCCACCAGGAGCAGACCGCGTCCTCCCTCGTCGAAGACACGGGCCCGGCGCAAACTGGCGACCTGGCGACCCCCGAGCCCATTGGTGCGGGCCAGCAGCAGCGCGACGTCGTCGTCCGGTCGAACCGGCAGCAGGGCGTCGGCACGAGACAGAAGACTGTCCGCGGTGAAGTCCACAGCTACGACGCTACGCCGTGCACGCGCTGGTGGATTCCCGTGCGGTCCTCGTACATCACCGAGGGGGCTGGAACCCCGCTTGAGGAACGGGCCGGCCCGGCCTGGCGCATCCCGTCGTTCACGCCGGGGTGCCCGAGCAGCCCGCCGACACACTCATGTCCCAGCCGATCCCAGCGGTCGTTACGGCGGCGGCCTGAACCTGGTGCGACAGCCGGTTCACGGGTCCCGTCGGCCGACTCGTGGCGATCAGCCCGTGCGGCGATTCCCGTCCCGCGTGGTCACGGCCGCCCGGCGGTGCGACGCTGGGGTGGAGAGGTGTCCGAGGAGGGAAACCCGGGAGGGCCGATGGGACGTGACGTCCCGGCGCTGGTCTTCACCCGCGAGGACCGCCGCCGGTACCGGATCAAGATGCAGGAGTGCCTCGACGCCTTCGCGCAGATGCTGCGCGAGTCACGGTTCGAATCCGAACGGCCCCAGGTGGGGCTGGAGATCGAGCTGAACCTGGTCGACGACGAGGCAGAGCCCACGATGTGCAACAGCGATGTGCTCGAGGCGATCGCGGACCCAGCCTGGTCCACCGAGCTGGGCCGGTTCAACCTCGAGATCAACATTCCGCCGCGGCGTCTGACGGCGGGCGGCCCCGACGCCTGGGAGTCCGAGATACGCGCCGCACTGAATCACGCGGAGCAACGCGCCAGGTCGGTCGAGGCACGTCTGATCATGATCGGAATCCTGCCTACCCTGCGGGAGGAAGACGTCGGCGAGACGGCGCTGTCGGAGAACGCGCGCTACCACCTGATCAACGAGCAGGTCTTCGCGGCCCGGGGCGAAGACCTCCTCATCGAGGTGGACGGCGTCGACCGACTGCGGACCTACGCGGACACGATCACCCCCGAAGCCGCGTGCACCAGCACCCAGTTCCACCTCCAGGTGTCCCCCGAGGAGTTCGCCGACTACTGGAACGCCGCGCAGGCGATCGCCGGGGTCCAGGTCGCGTTGGCGGCCAATTCTCCGTTCCTGTTCGGCAAGGAACTGTCGCACGAAACCCGTATCCCGCTGTTCGAGCAGGCGACCGACACCCGCCCACAGGAGATCAAGGTGCAGGGGGTGCGGCCCAGGGTGTGGTTCGGAGAGCGGTGGATCACCAGCGTCTTCGACCTCTTCGAGGAGAACCTGCGCTACTTCCCGGCGCTACTGCCCCTGTGCGACAAGCAGGATCCCGCGGAGACACTGGACCACGGCGACATCCCCGAACTGGCCGAGCTCACCCTGCACAACGGCACCATCTACCGCTGGAACCGCCCGGTCTACGCCGTCGCCCACGACAGAGCTCACCTACGGGTGGAGAACCGTGTGCTGCCCGCCGGCCCGACCGTCGCCGACACCCTCGCCAACGGCGCCTTCTACTACGGGCTCACCCGAGCCCTGGTGGAGGAGGACCGGCCCGTGTGGTCACGGATGTCCTTCTCGGCCGCCGAGGACAACCTGCACACGGCGGCGCGGCACGGCATCGATGCGCGGCTGTATTGGCCAGGGATGGGCGAGGTGCCCGTGCCCGAACTCGTCCTGCGCCGTCTGCTGCCCCTGGCGCATCGAGGGCTGCAGCACTCCGGCATGGACGAAGCCTGGCGGGAGCCGCTGCTCGGCATCATCGAGCAGCGATGCGTCGCCGGACGCAACGGAGCGGTCTGGCAGAAGGAGATGTTCCACCACATCGACGCCACCACCCATACCGGCCGTCACGAGGCTCTGCGGCGGATGACGCAGCAGTACATCGACTACATGCATCTCAACGCCCCGGTCCACACATGGCCGGTCGACTGACGGAAGTCACCCACGGGGTTTCACCTCCGCGGCGGTGCTTGATTGCGGCGGCGAGAAGTGGCAACGCCTGACGGTGAATCGAAGACCGCGTTCGGGCCGGGAGCAGGGGGCACGCCGAGCTGAGCACTGCCCCGCCGCTCAAGGATGGCGCCAGGCCCGACCTGGGCGTCGATTTCACCAAGGGCGAGATGTGGAAGCCCTACACGGTCGTTGACCGCAACCTGTTCACCGGACAGAACCCCGCCTCGGCAGGCGTCCTGGCCGAACGACTGCTCGAGGTCCTTTACGGCATCTCACTTGGTGAGTACCACCCATACGGCAAGGGCCAGTTCCTCGGGATGACGGCATCCTGCGTCGCTGCGCCCAAGGCCCATCCGTGCGACAAGGTGCGCGCCGACCATTGATCATTCGGCGGACAGCACCGTATGGATCTTGAGGGCGAGGTGGATCTGCAGCGCCTGGTCGCCATGGCGCCAGTGCGGGCCGAGCAGCGAAGTGACGCGATCGATGCGCTGGTAGAGGGTGTTGACGTGAATGTAGAGCTCGGCAGCAGTGCGGCCCAGGCCGGTGTCGCAAGCGAAGTAGGTGAGCAGGGTGCGGGCGAGCTCGCCGCCCCGTGCGGTGTCGTAGTCGAGGACAGGGCCGATGGTGCGGCGCACGAAGCGGTGCAGCTCGTCGCGGCCCGTCTGATGGAACAGCAGTCCGTAGACACCGAGTTGGCTGGGAGAGGCGCCTTCTCCGTCGCGGTCGAGCGCGAGCAGGACATCCAGGCAGCGAGCCGCGTCGTGGTGTGCTTCCACGATGGCGTCGACGCCCGGCGCAGCCGTCGCGGCGCCGACCGTGACCGGGCTGTCCAGGGCCCGTGACAAGTGTTCGGCCAGGTTGCCGGCGGCCTCGTCCGGGTCGGGGTCCTGCGGCAGGAGGACGACAGTGTCGCCCCGGTATTCGCCCGCGAGACCCCGGGCATGGGCGGCGTACGAGGCGGCGGCATCCGCGATGCGTCGCCGATGGGTGCTGTCGCGGCAGCGGGCGGCGAAGACCGTGTGCGGGCGCTGGAGGTCGAGACCGACCAGGGTGGCCCGGCGCCGCAGGCCTTCCCGGTTCCGATGCGGGGAGCCGAGGAGGTCCTCGAGGATCTCGCCACGCAGCCGGTGCTCGGCCTCGGCGACGGTGCGTTCGCTGAGCAGCATCAGCGCCGTGACGAGCGCGGCGCGCTCCAGAGAACGCACACCTGAGGCGTCCAAGTGGTCGCGGACGAGCAGCAGTACGCCCAGAAGCTCACTGCCGGCGACGATGGGGGTCGCGCAGGCGGCGGACCCGTCGGCGCCGGCCGGGATACGTCGGGTGCGGCGGGCGTCCGTGCTCAGCACCCGGGCGTCACGGACGGCGTGGGCGGCCGGGCACGGATCCGGGAGCGTGCCTTCCCTGCGGGCCTGTTCGACCAACGGGTCGTCGCCGGCGGCGGCCATGGTGCGGCCGCGAGGGTCCAGGACGAGGATGCTGCCGCCGAGAACTTCGGCGAGGGTCTGCGCCACGTCGGCCATCCCGCCGCCGTCGAGAACAATGGTGGTGAGCCGCTCGTGCAGGGCGGCGGCGCGCTCGATCGATTCGCTGTGGGCGCGGATGACGCCGTTGGCCTCGGTGAGTTCGTCGACAGCTCTGCGGACGTCCTGGAAGAGGGTGGCGTTCTCGATGGCGATGGCGGCGTGGTTGGCGAGCGAGACCAGCAGGGCCACTTCGTGGTCGGAGAAGGGGCGGACCCGGCGGTTGGCGGCGAACAGGACACCGATGACGTTCTCGCCGAGTTTGAGGGGCACTCCCTGGATCGAGATCAGCCCCTCGCCGCGCACGACGTCGTCGATACTGTGCTCGAAGCGCAGGTCGGCGAAGTAGTCGGGGGTGTTGTAGGGAACCGCTGTCTTGGCGACGAGCCCTCCGAGGCCTGCGCCCATGGCCAGCCGGGCCTGTTTGAACGCGTCCGTGCGGATTCCGTCGGTGACCCGCATGTAGGTGTCGCCGCGTTGACTGTCGTTGAGCATCAGATAGGCCACGTCAGTGCCGAGCAGGCCATGAGCCCGGCGAACGATGGCCTGGAGCACGGCCTCCAGATCACGCAGAGAGGACAGGTCGCCCGCCGTCTCGTAGAGCGCACCGAGCTCCGCCTCCCGGCGCCGGCGCTCCTCCAGACGCGCGCGTACCTGCAGGGCGTCGTCGACCAGCGGGGCCAGCCAGGCCCGGTCCTGCTCGGGGCATCGCTCGAGGACGGCTTCGTACTCGCTCTGCGCGGCGTCGTCGCGCAGCAGGCGCAGCAGCCGCGCCGCAGGCTCCACATCGGCCCGACTGTGTGCGGTCGTCGAGTGCACGGATGCCTCCTGGGTGTTCCGGTACGCGTTCCCGCCTGCGATGTTCGCCGTCCCGGCCTGGTCTGCACAGATCTACGGCGACACCGGCTGCGACGAGTCGTCGTGGTCGCGCTCCAGGTGTGGTTCCGGGTCGGATGTCGGGGACCCGGAACGGGGGCGAAGCACGTGCGCCAGCGTGCCCCACACTCCTCGGCGGAAGAGCAGGACGACAACGATGAAGACGCCGCCGGTGACCAGGCCGGTCTCCTCGAAGCCTGAGGTGGACAGCCAGTCCTCCAGACGGACGATGGCGCCGGCCCCCAGCAGGCTGCCCCACAGCGTGCCCATGCCGCCCAGGACCGTCATCACGACCACCTTGCCGGACGTCGTCCAGTACACCTCCTGCAGTGAGGCAAACCCGTGATTGACCGCGTACAGTCCGCCCGCGAGGCCGGACAGAAACGCGGAGACGGTGAAGACGACGAGCTTGTAGCGGTCGGCGGGATAGCCCAGGGCACGGGCACGAGCGGGATTGTCGCGCACGGCGACGATCACCCGGCCGAACGGGGAGTGGGCGATCCGCCAGGCCGCGGCGAGGCCGAGCAGAACCACCGGCAGGGCCGCGTAGTAGAAGACGAACGAGTCCGACAGATCGAAGCCCGGCAGGTCGCGGGGTATTCCCTGCAGGCCGTTCTCACCGCCCGTGACATCGCCCCACTGGTTGGCGATGAAGTACACCATCTGCGCGAAAGCCAGGGTGACCATGGCGAAGTAGATGCCGCTGCGCCGGACCGCGAGAAGCCCGATGGGCAGGGCGAGCAGCGCGGCGGCCACGGCGCCACCCAGGACGGCCACATAGAACGGCAGTCCGCTGTGCAGGGCGATCAGCCCGGTGACATACGCCGAGCTGCCCCAGAACGCCGCATGGCCGAAGGACAGCAGTCCTCCGTGACCGAGCAGCAGATCGAAGGCGACGGCGAACAGCCCCCAGCACAGGATGTCCGTGGCGACCGGCGGGTACAGGCTCCAGGGCAGGCCGAGGGCGACGAGCAGCCCGGCGGCGAGCAGGCCCCACCTCATCCGGGCGGGGCGGCCGTGCAGCTTGTCGAGGAGGGTGAGGATCACGCGTGTTCCTCCTTGCCGAAGAGTCCGGCGGGCCGGACCAGCAGCACAACGGCCATCAGCAGATAGACCGAGGTCTGCGAAAGGACGGGGACGTAGAGGTTGCCGAGCGCCTGGAGCATGCCGATGGTGAAACCTGCGAGCACCGAGCCGAAGACGGAGCCGAGTCCGCCGATGACGACGACGGCGAACACCGTGATGATCAGGTCGCTGCCCATACCGGTGTTGACCGCCCGCATGGGTGCGGCGAGCACCCCGGCCAGAGCCGCGAGCCCGACGCCGAAGCCGAAGACCGGCGTGACCCAGCGCCCGGTGTCGATGCCGAACGCCCGGGTGAGCTCGGGCCGTTCGGTGGCCGCCCGCACAATGGTCCCGATCCGGGTGCGGGTGAGCAGCAGCCACACGGCCAGGCAGAGCGCGACCGAGACGGCCAGAACGAACACCTGGTAGCGCGGGAAGTCGAACAGGCCCAGGTCCATCGAGCCGGTGAAGGGACCACGCTCGTACGGCTGGGAGTGTGCGCCGTACTTCATGCGCAGCAGGTCCTGGCAGACCAGTGCGATGCCGAAGGTGAGCAGGAAGTTGTAGAGCGGGTCGAGGACTGTCAGGCGGCGGATCAGCAGCCGTTCGAGGAGAGTACCGGTCACGGCGAGGGCGAGGGGGACGAGCAGCAGGGCCCACCAGAAGCCGAGCCCTGTGCTGTCGGCGAGGGCGACCGCGCCGAACGCGCCGAGCATGTAGAGCGCGCCGTGGGCGAAGTTCACCACGCGCAGCATGCCGAAGATCACGGCCAGGCCGAGTGCGAGCAGGGCGTAGAAGCTGCCGCTGACCAGCCCGTTGAAGGCCTGTTGGAGAAACGAGGTCATGGGTGGGTCCCGTCTTCGGCCGGTGGCCTGCCCGTGGGGCTCCGTCGTGCGGCGGGTGGGCCACCGGGCCCTGGTGGTCAGCTGAGGTGGCAGTCGGGGGACGGCTTGTCGAACGCCTCGGCCGCGGGGATGGTCTTGACCGGCTCGGTGTAGTCACCGGGCTCGCTCGCCTTGGCCGGGTCCTTGACCTTGGCCAGGTAGGCATCGTGGACGATCCGGTGGTCCTCGGCACGGACGGTGGCGTTGTGGGCGAAGAAATCGCTGAACTTGGTGCCGTCCAGTTCCTTCGAGACGTCGGCCGCCTTGTCGCTGCCCGCCTTCTGCGCGGCTTCCAGATAGTGCGTCGCTGCCGAGTAGTCGGCCGCCTGGACGAATGTGGGCCGCTGTCCTGTGCGCTCCTTGAACCGGTCGGCCCAGGCCTGCGCCTTGGCGTCGACGTTCCAGAACCAGGCCGTGGTGAACATCGTGCCGGCCAGTTTGTCCGCGCCGATGGCCTTGATGTCGCTGTCGAAGAGCAGGCCGATGGCCAGCTCGATGCCCTTGTCCTTCAGTTTGAACTGCTGGTACTGCTTCACGACGTTGGCCAGGTCACCGCCGGCCTGCAGCGCTCCGAGCACGTCCGGCTTCGGCTTCAGGCGCGGCGCCTTGAGCAGGAAGGTGGAGTAGTTGTCGCTGGGGAAGGGCGTGGGGTCTTTGGCGACGATCTTGCCGCCCGCACCCGCGATGGCCGTCTCGAACTTCTTCTGCATGTCCTGCCCGAAGGCGTAGTCCGGGTAGATCGTGTACCAGTTCTTGCCGCCCTGTGCGGTGACCGCGTCGCCGGTGCCGTGCGCCAGCATGTAGGTGTCGTAGGCCCATTCGTAGGTGTACTGATTGCAGGTCTTGCCCGCGAGTTCCGTGGTCGCGGCCCCGGTGTTGAAGTACAGCTTCTTGGCCTGGCCCGCGACGGTCTGCACGGCGAGCGCCGCCGACGAGGTCGGCACGTCGAACAGCGCGTCGGCCTGCTTGCGGTCATACATCTCCCGGGCCTGGGTGTTGGCGATTTCCGGCTTGTTCTGATGGTCGGCCTTGATGACCTCGATGTTCTGGGTGACCGCCTTGTCGCCGTACTTCTTCTTGAAGTCGTCGACGGCCATCTGCACGGCCTGTACCGAGTTGGGTCCTGCGATGTCCGCGTACACGCCGGACAGGTCGGTCAGTACACCGAGCACGATCTTGTCGTCGCTGACCTTCCCGCCGCCCGAGCTCGGTCCGCCGCCCCCGCAGCCCGCGAGAAGTGCCCCCACGGCGGCTGAGGCCACGACCGTCGACAGCCTGTGCTTCATCTGATTCCTCCGTAGATACTCCGCCCCTTTTGGGCGGAAAGGAAACGGACTCCTGCGGTGCAGGGCAGGGAAAACCGATTCGCCGTCAGGGCAGATCGGCGTCCACCCTCCAACTGCCCGCGAAGAGTTACGAGTTGGTTTGCTGGGCTTTGGGCTGTGACCATCACCTGAAGCGGGCGTATCGGTACCGCTTCTACCCGAGCGATGCTCAGGCAGCCGAGCTGTCGCGCACGTTCGGGTGTGTGCGGAAGGTCTACAACCTGGCGCTGGCCGCCCGTACCGAGGCTTGCGCGCGCAAGGAAAGGGTCACCTACAACGCCACCTCGGCGATGCTGACAGGGTGGAAGAAGACCGAGGAGCTGGCCTACCTGTCCGAGGTGTCCTGCGTGCCCTTGCAGCAGTGTCTGCGGCATCTGCGCAGGGCGTTCGTCAACTTCTGGGAGAAGCGGGCCAAGTACCCGCGCTTTAAGTCCAGGAAGAAGTCCCGCCGCTCGGCCGAGTACACCTCGTCGGCGTTCCGCTACCGCAACGGCACTGTGACGCCGGCGAAGATGAAAGACCCGCTTCACATCGTGTGGTCGAGGCCTCTGCCCGAGGGGGCGGTGCCCACGACGTTGACCGTTTCGCAGGACGCGGCGGGCCGCTGGTTCGTTGCGATGATGTGCGAGAACGCGTCGGTCAAGCCGCTGCCGACCACGGACGCGGCCGTCGGGGACGATGCGGGGATCACCAGCCTGGTGACGCTGTCCACCGGGGAGAAGGTCACCAACCCGAAGTTCGAGCGCCGGGACCGGGTCCGCCTGGCGAAGGCGCAGCGGGAGCTGTCCCGCAAGGCCAGGGGCGATGGCAAGGTTGCCAAGATCCACGCCCGTATCGCCGACCGGCGCCAAGACCACCTGCACAAACTGACCACTCGGCTCGTTCGTGAAAACCAAACGATCGTGATCGAGGACCTGACGGTCCGCACCATGCTCAAGAACCACACGCTCGCCCGCGCCATCTCGGATGCGAGCTGGAGCACCCTGCGCGGCATGCTCGAGTACAAGAGTGCCTGGTATGGAAGGGACCTGGTCGCCGTCGACCGCTGGTTCCCCTCCTCCAAGCTGTGCTCCAACTGCGTCACCCTCGCCGTGAAGATGCCGCTCAACGTCCGCACCTGGACGTGCGGGGTCTGTGGGACGACCCATGACCGGGACGTGAACGCGGCCATCAACCTCAAGGCCGCCGGGCTGGCGGCTTCTGTCTGTGGAGCCGGTGTAAGACCTCAACGGAGCACTCCGGGCGGGCGGTCGGCGACGAAGCAGAACACCTCACAGCGCGAGCCGTGAGAATCCCCCTCGTTTACGAGAGGGAGAAGTCAATCCATCCTCCTGGTGCCTACGTCACGAATGAGCGGGGTGACGGGGTGTCACAGCCCGAGAAAGGCGAGGAGTTCGCCCTCGCGTCGGCGTACGTCGGCGTTGTCGAGCGACTCGACGACCCGGCCCTGGGCGAGGAGGTAGTGGCGGTCGGCGACGGTGGAGGCGAAGCGCAGGTTCTGCTCCACGAGCAGCACCGACATTCCGTGCTCCTTGGCCCCGCGCAGAATCTCGCCGATCTGCTGCACGATCACCGGAGCCAGGCCCTCGGTCGGTTCGTCGCACAGCAGCACGCGGGCGCCGGCGCGTAGGACCCGGGCGAGCGCGAGCATCTGCTGCTCACCGCCCGAGAGCTTGCCGCCGGGGAAGCGGCGGCGCGCGGCGAGCACCGGAAAGGCCTCGTAGATCCGGGTCAGTGGCCACGCGGAGCGCGGGGCGGCCGGCGGCAGGGTCAGGTTCTCCTCGACGGACAGACCCGCGTAAATGCCTCGGTCGTCGGGCACGTACCCGAGGCCGAGCCGGGCCCTGCGGTGCGGGGCCGCCGCTGTGATGTCCCGGCCCGCCAGTGCCACCCGGCCGGTCATCCCACTGTGCAGGCCCATGGCGCAGCGCAGCAGTGTGGTTTTGCCCGCCCCGTTGCGGCCGACGATAGTGACGACCTCGCCTTCGCCGACCCGCAGGGACACCTCGTCCAGGGCCGTGGCCTCGCCGTACCGGGCGCTGAGGCCCTTGATCTCAAGCAACGTCGGCCCCCAAGTACGCCTCGACGACCCGTGGATCGGTCTTGATCCGGTCGTAGGGGCCCTCCACGAGCACTTCGCCGCGCTGCAGGACCGTGACGGTGTCGGCGAGCGAGCCGACGACACTCATGTTGTGCTCGACCATCACCACGGTGCGTCCCTCGCGGATCTGGTCGACGAGGGCCACGGTGCGGTCGATGTCCTCCAGACCCATACCGGCCGTCGGCTCGTCGAGCAGCAGCAGCGCGGGGTCCAGGGCGAGGGCGAGGGCCAGTTCGAGGGCCCGCTTCTGTCCGTAGGGAAGGTTTCCGGCGGGCCGGTCGGCGAGGTGCGCGAGCCCTACGTCGCCGAGGAGTTCCAAGGCCCGGCCGGAGAAGCGGCGCATCACTTTGTCCGTGCGCCAGAACCGGTGGCCGAGACCGGTGCCGGACTGGAGCGCGAGCTCGACGTGCTCCCTCGCCGTCATCTGCTCGAAGAGGCTGGTGACCTGGAAGGAGCGGGCGACGCCGAGGCCGGCAATACGCTCCGGCGGCTGGCCGGTGATGTCGTGTCCGTCGAAAGTGATGTGCCCACTGCTCGGCTTGAGAAATCCGGTCAGCAGGTTGAACAGGGTTGTCTTTCCTGCTCCGTTGGGGCCGACGAGCGCGTGGACCGTGCCCTCGGCGACGCTCAGGTCCACCGTGCTGACGGCGTGGAATCCCTGGAACTCCTTGGACAGGCCTTGCGTGACCAATATGGCGCGCGGTTGTCTCATGACGCCTCGGATGCGCAGGGGATGCACCGGCGGTTGCCGATGTGCGGCAGACGTTAAGTTCGGCCATGAACGGCGGCTACGGAGAGAATCTCCACAAGCCGCCCCTGCGCGGGTGTGGGTTTTCTCCCTGCCCGGGTCGCGCCGCCCGTCGCCGGTATGGGTACTTGCTCCACTGAGGTGCGGGACGGTCTGGAGTTTTCCTCCGTCGCTACGGTCCCGCAGCGCGGTGACGATGTGCGCCATGGCGATGATGGAGACTCCGCTCAACACCTGGCTGCTGTTCGGCCATGCCCCGCGCTACTTCCCCGACACCGAGGTCGTCACGCGACTTGCGGACGCCCGTGTGCACCGTTACACGTATGCCGAATTCGCCTGCCGCGCCCAGCAGTTGATGCACGCTCTGGACGCCCTCGGTCTGGCGTCGGGTGACCGGGTGGCCACCCTCGCCTGGAACGGCTACCGGCACCTGGAGGCCTACTGGGCCGTGCCCTGCACCGGGCGCGTCCTGCACACCCTGAACCTCAGGCTCTCTCCCGAGGACCTGGCCTATGTCATCGGCCACGCGGACGACCGCGCCGTCCTGGTCGATCCCGATCTTCTCCCCCTCCTGGAGAAGGTGCACGAACGGGGCGGCCTCGCCGGCGTGCGGCATGTCGTCGTGCTCGGCGACAAGGTGCCCGACACCGCGCTGCCGGGTGTGGTGGCGTATGAGGAACTGATCGCCGGCCTGCCGGACGCATACGCCCCCCGCGACATCGACGAACGCTCGCCGCTCGGTCTGTGCTACACCTCCGGCACCACGGGACGCCCCAAAGGCGTGCTCTACACACACCGTTCGACCGTGCTGCATGCCATCGCCGCGTCCTCGCAGGCCGCCATGTCCATCGGCCCCGGTGACTGCGTGCTGCCGGTCGTGCCGATGTTCCACGCCAATGCCTGGGGCGTTCCCTACACCGCCACTCCGTACGGCGCCAAGCAGGTGTTCCTCAGCGGCTCGCTGGACCCCGCGGCCCTGGTCGAGCTGATGGCCGCCGAACGGGTCACGGTCGCCGCCGGCGTCCCCACCATCTGGATGGCGGTCGCCGACGAGATCACCGCCCGCGGCGGGCTGCCTGAACTGCGGCATCTGCTGTGTGGCGGGGCTCGCCCGCCGCGCGCCCTGGTCGAACGCTACCGGCGCGACTTCGGCATCCCCTTGGTGCAGGTGTGGGGCATGACCGAGACCTCGCCACTGGCCAGCCTGGCGTGGCCGAAGGAACGGATGCGTGACTGGGACGAGGAGCGGGTCACCGACGCGGTGCGCACCCGGGCGGGTCTCCCGCTGCCCGGCGTGCAGATGGACATCCGCGACGAGGCCGGCAACTCCCTGCACTGGGACGGCATTTCGATGGGGGATCTGCTGGTGCGCGGCCCGTGGATCGCCGATTCCTACCTGGGCGGCGAGGGCGCCGCCCAGTTCACCGAGGACGGCTGGTTCCGTACCGGGGACATCGCCGTCGGCTCACCGGACGGCTATGTCGTCATCGCCGACCGCGCGAAGGATCTCATCAAGTCGGGCGGCGAGTGGATCTCCTCGGTGGACATGGAGTCGGCCGTCATGGCCATGCCCGAGATCGCCGAGGCCGCGGTCATCGCCGTCCCCGACGACAAGTGGCAGGAACGTCCGCTGGTCTGCGTCGCCCCGCGCCCGGGGTCCGCCGTGACCCTCGAACGCGTACGCGCTCACCTCGAGGCTGCGGGCTTCGCGCGCTGGCAGCTCCCGGACCGTATCGAGGTCGTGGAGGCCATCCCGCGCACCGGAGTCGGCAAGTTCGACAAGAAGGCGCTGCGGGCCCGCTTCGACTCCTGATCCGAAAGTCCCTCTGCCGAACCCGCTGGTCGGGCAGCACTCGACCCGTTCCCCTCTTCTCTCCCGCCCGTCCGAAAGCCCCTCTGCCCGAAGCCGCCGATCGGGCAGCTCTCGACCCGTTTCTCTCTTCTCCCCCGCCCGGAGGCCGAACGATGTATCTCAGACGCCCGCTCACGTTGTTGTCCGCCGCGCTCTTGTCGACGGCGGGAGTGTCCGCGAGCGCCACCGCGGACTCGGCGCATCCTTGCGCCCGCCAGGCCCACATCGCCGTACCCGGCGCGGAGTTGCAGACCACGGCCTGTCTGCCCGACATGACCACGGCCGCAACCGCCGGTACGGCCTACACCGACCCCGCGGACTGGGCCTCACTCGCCGCGAAGGGCACCAAGAACCCCACCGGCGTCCCCGGCATCCAGGTCGACGGTTACTTCCCCGACTCCTCGCACCTCAACAAGACCCACGGCTGGAACCACGACTCCCAGTTCGTCATCCGGCTGCCCGAGCACTGGACCGGCGGCCTCGTGGTGACCGGCGCGCCCGGCACGCGCAAGCAGTATTCGCTGGACACTCTCATCTCCGACTGGGTCATCGCCCAGGGCTATGCCTTCGCCTCCATCGACAAGGGCAACAGCGGCCCCGATTTCTACACCGACGGCAAGCGGCCCGGTGACGCGATCGTGGAATGGAACCGACGCACCACCGAGCTGACGCGCGCCGCGAAGACCGTCGTCCGGCAGGCGTACGGGCATCACCCGCGCCGCACGTACATGACCGGCATCTCCAACGGCGGCTATCTGACCCGCTGGCAGCTGGAGAACCATCCCGAACTGTACGACGGCGGGGTCGACTGGGAGGGCGCGCTCTGGACGCCCGACGGGCCGAATCTGCTCACCTATCTGCCGACGGCGGTCGCCTACCAGGCGGGCCGGGCCACCCACGACGACATGCTCGCCACTGGATTCGCCCCCGGCACCGAGTTCCTGTGGCCGTACCACAAGGCGGCCTACTGGGGCCTGACGCAGAAGGTGTACCGCGCCGAGGTCGATCCTTCGTACGACCCGAAGTGCCCCGGGGCCTCTGCCGGTTCGACGACAGCCGAGATCCTCGCACCCTGCGCGTCGGACGCCTCGTACGACTACGCGTCGCGGCCGCTCTCCGTGCGCCGGGCGGTCGAGCGGATCTCGCTCACCGGCCGGATCGGCAAACCCATGCTCACGCTGCACGGCTCGCTCGACGCGCTGCTGCCGATCGCGACGGACTCGGACGTCTACACACGCATGATCGACGACAGCCACCGCGGCCGCCTGCACCGCTCCTACACGATCGAGGGCGGCACTCACGTCGACGGGCTGTACGACGCCTATCCGGACCGCCTCCGCCCGATCCTGCCCTGCTACCGCTCCGCCTTCGGCGCCCTGACCGACTGGGTCGAGCACCGAACGGCCCCGCCGGCGAGCGGCGTCGTACCCAGGCCCGCATCCGGCGATCTGGTCAACTCCTGCGTGCTGCACTGACGTCGACGTGCTGCGCAGTGGAGGCGGCCGACACCCGCGGTGATCGAGATATGTGCTCCACCTCCGCTGGCGGGCAGCCGCTGCGGTTCTACGGTGACGCGGACCGCCCGCTCCGGAGGGACGACCGGAGCGGCGTCCGCCCCCATCCCCTCACCACGGGAGGACCGCATGTCGGTTCGTGACCGCGCCCGTATCTCCTGCTGGGCCGGGCTGCTGGCCCTGCTCCTCGCCCTGTTCGCCGTGCCACAGAGCGCATCGGCGGCGTCGCTCACCCAGGTGACCGGCTTCGGCTCCAACCCCGGCAATCTGTCGATGTACACGTACGTCCCCGACAACCTGCCATCCGGCGCTCCGGTGGTCGTGGCACTGCACGGCTGCACCCAGAGCGCGAGCGACTACTACAGCCACTCCGGCTGGCCCAAGTACGCCGACGCCTACGGCTTCGCGCTGGTCTTCCCACAGACCTCCAGCGCCAACAACGCCAACTCGTGCTTCAACTGGTACCAGTCCGGGGACTACACCCGCGGCCAGGGGGAGGCCCTTTCCATCAAGCAGATGGTCGACTACGCCAAGTCCCGGTACGGCAGCGACCCCGCCCGCGTGTACGTCACCGGACTGTCCGCCGGCGGCGCCATGACCTCGGTGATGCTCGCCGACTACCCCGACGTCTTCGCCGGCGGATCCATCGGCTCCGGCATCCCGGCCGGCTGCGCCACCGATCTCAGCAGCGGGCTCACCTGCGAGTACAACCCGGTCAGCAAGACCCCGCAGCAGTGGGGCGACCTCGTCCGCAGCGCGTCCGGCGGCTGGAGCGGACCCTGGCCGCGGGTGGCCATCTGGCACGGTTCCGGCGACTCGACCGTCCACCCGGCCAACGCCACCGAGTCGCGCGACCAATGGACGAACGTCTGGGGCATCGGCCAGACCCCGTCCTCGACCACCACGCTCACCGGTGGCACCACCCAGGCCGTCTACAACGACGCCGACGGCAGTCCCGCCGTGGAGACCTTCACCGTCTCCGGCATGGCGCACGGCCTCGCCGTGAACCCCGGCTCCGGGGCCGACCAGTGCGGCACGACCGGCACGTACTACCTCAACTACATCTGCTCCAGCTACTACACGGCGAAATTCTGGGGCCTGGACGGCACCTCCGGCGGTGGCACCGGCAGCCTGCCCGCGCCCAGCGGTCTGAAGGTCACCGGCACCACGGACACCAGCGTCTCGCTGTCGTGGAACGCCGTCAGCGGCGCCGCGTCGTACAACATCTACCGCGGCGCTACGAAGACGGGCTCGACGGCCTCCACCTCGTACACGGACACCGGGCTCGCCTCCGGCACGGCATACAGCTACACCGTCGCCGCCGTCGACTCGTCGGGCAGGGCCGGTGCCACCTCGACGGCCGTGTCGGCGACCACGACCGGCTTCCCACCGCAGTGCTTCACGGCAAGCAACTACAACCACGTCGCCGCGGGCCGCGCCCACCAGAACGGCGGCTACACCTACGCGAACGGCTCCAACCAGAACATGGGCCTGTACAACACCTTCATCTCCCACACCCTCGAAGAGACCTCCACCGGCTACTACGTCATCGCCGACTCCGGCTGCCCCTCCTGACCAGACGTGTATGTCCCTGCTCACCGCTGCGCCATCGGTGAGCAGGGGCACGGCATCACAAGCCAGTTCCGTGGACCGGGCAGGGCGGGGCACGGCGGTCCAGGCCGTGGACCACGGCGCAGGTGGCAGCCAGCACGGATCGCGGTCTCAGGTCCTCTTCAGTCAGGTCCGCGTTGCTCGGGTCCGCGCCGGGCAGGAACGCGACTCAGGTCCCTGTGTCAATCGTTGTGACTGATCACCGTCACCACAGGCGGCCGGTGATGCGCTCCCAGCGGGAGCGGGTAGCGCCGAAATGGGTCTCGTGTGCCCAGATGTGGGTGCACGACGGGCACTGCAGGTGGAGCAGGCTGCCGGTAGTGGAGAGCAGGTAGCGCCAGTGCTCGTGGCATGTACGCCCCTGCTCGCAGGTGGCGCACCCTCGATGGTCGTCGCAGTTCGGACAGGCCACCCAGGCACGGCGCCCGATGTCGGCCTGCGGGTCAAGCGGCAGCATGGCCGCCCCCTCTCCGCGGAAGCACACCGGCCGAGACCAGCTCGTCGTAGAGGCGCTGCTGCTCCCCGTTGAGGCCGGAGTACAGCAGCTCGGACGCCTCTTCCTCACCGCGCAAGGCGGCGATGGGGTCCCAGTCGGAGCCCAGAGCGGCCAGGACATGAGTCCGTCGGAGCATTTCGTGTGAGCCCAGGTCCACGGTCCAGTCGACCAGCGCGGGGGTGCCGGGGCCGTCCGCCGCAGGCCCGATCGGTGCGGCGGGTTCGTCCGGTTCGCCAGGAAGGATGGGGCCGTGGGAGGACATGCGACCGAACCTAGGTAAGCCTTGCTCGCTCCGGCAAGAGCAGGTGGGAGAAGTCACATCACGTCCGCGACCACGGCGGGACCCAAAGCCGCACCAGCTGCTCAGCCGCCTCCGCGTCACCACGTCGCCGATGACGCTCGTCGCCTCGCGCCACCGGGCGCCGCGTAGCGCTTACCGGAGCCACGGAAAGCTGGTTCGGCGCCTCCTCCTCCGGGGCGAACGTCTCCCCGCAGTGGCTTGAGGTCGTCCATCAGGACGTCCGCCCAGCCTCCACACTCTCGCCGCAGGCATCAACCATGAACAACCCTGCGTCCCATCCCGTGTCAGAGCTGATCTCGTCGAAGCTGTACGTAAGTCCGCTCGCCGTGCGCATCCGTAATGTCGATGGTGATGCTCTCCCACTCCTCGGCGGGCTCTTCCGGCACCTCGCCCGTCAGGTATGCGGCCTCCATCAGGAGTTCCTCGGTCACCCGCACGCCGGTGAGGCGGTCGGCCAGCGCGAAGACTGCCGCCTTGCGATCGATGTCGGGAGCTGGGTCGCCTGTGGGGTTGAGACCGACCTCGCGCATCACGCCGTTCAGTTCATCGGGAGTGCTGCCGGTCCTGTTCGCCGCCCACTCGAAGGTGGTCCGCAACTCCCCGTTCTCGTACCAGTGGAAGAAGTCCATGGGCTTCCCCCCGTTGCTCGCATGCGAGACGGCACGGGTCCCGGCGGAGAGGGCTTCCATGAGGCGAAGGGACCCCAGATCACCGCCGAACACCAGAGCGAGAGTCCAGTCCCCTCCCTCGCCCTGAACGGTGCACGCTCCCGCGAGGACGGACTCAGCCCAGTCATCGGATGCGTAGATGAGCTCCTGGTGCTGCTCGATCAGTTCGTCGAGCCCGTCGCAGACACCCCGTGGCTCGGCCCCCGCCGCCCTGAGGAGCTCCGCAGGCGAGACACCTCGCACCAGCGTCAGGGTGTACCCGGCTTCCAACGCGTATCGGAACAGGGAGGACGAGGCACGTATCCAACCGTAATCGCCTGCAGTGGCTGAGGTCATGCGACGCATACTGCCAGCGGCCGAGGACGCGGGGTGTACAGCATCAAGGCGGCCTCTCAGCAGGTCAACGACGACAGAGTCCGGCCATCCCAGCACCCACCACTGGCGTCACAGTCAGTCAGCCCCGACGGAAAGTGAGCCGGAGGCGTTGTGAGCCGCCAGGGTCGGACTCGGGCGGGTGGCTTGCGGCGAGCCCCAGACCCGCCGTGCGGGGCGCGGACGTACCGCCGGGCATGGGACCGATGCACGAGGCGCAGCTGTCCGGACCCGTCCTGCTCGTTGTTGAGGTGCGGCCGCCGCCGACGCGACGGCGTGCACGCTCCGCGACGTGCTCGCGCACACGTGGGCGACCGCGCAGGACAGGCGTCAGCTGCTCGGCGTGCCGCTGCCGCCCGCGCTGTGTACACGGACGCCGGCGGCGGAAACCGGCGCGCACGCCTGCGGCCCTGACGGCACGGCCATGGCGCGGCGCTACGGGGCAGTCACCCCCGGGTGAGTATGCGCAGCCTTGCTCTGAGTAGCGCTACTCATGCCCGGGTCCGCTGCTCGCGCCCACACTGCGAACATGAGGCGACATTCCAGGGAGAAACCGCTTATTGGATGGATCCGGCGACCGTTTCGCGTACGGCATGCCGCGGCACCGGCGGCACTGTGCGCGCTCGTCCTCGCCGGCTGCGGCACCGAGCACGCGGGCAACAGGGACCCGAAGGCCGGAGTCGACGACCGGGTCGAGGCCGGCTCGTCCGCAGGACCCGGAGCAGGGTCCGACGACACCGAGTTTCTCGCATTCATGGAGCTTCTCAACTCCCTTGCCGAGCCGTGCGTGACGGACCCCCCGGTCTCCGAACCGCCAATGGAGCCGGATCCGACGGGCCCGACCACCGCCCCCCTGCCCGAACTGTCCGTCCCCGACGAGCCTCCGCCCACAGGTGAACCCAGAGATCCCGAGGACGCCAAGAAGCAACTGGCGCTGAGCTCCACGGAGAAGTGCGAGGCCCGCATCCACGCCGACCGCATCACGAAGGCTCTCAAGGACACGCCCGACCCGACGCCACGCCAGGTCAGAGAGGTCCTGCGCAGCCTCGGCTACATCGGCGAGCGGATCCACGGCCCGCAACACTCAGGACAGAGCGTGGAGTTCACCCTCGACCTGCGCGTGCTGGGCGGCCAGCTGTGCCTCCTCGGCGGCGTCACCGACACGCGGACCGTCATCGAGCCGTACGGCGCTTCCTCGGAGGTCGACTGCCTGGATGTACAGCGCCGTCGCTGAACAGGCAGACAGACTTGTTCCTCGCCGGCCCAACCTCGCGGATCGATAACGGCTTGGGGTCAGACGTTGAGGCCGGCGATGTGGGCGAGCGCGCCGATGCGGCTTGCGGGAATGTCACCGGCCTGCACGGCGAGCTCGGTGCCCGGTGGCGGCAGCGTCGAACAGGAGCCGGGGTTCATGCCCCGGCCGAACAGGGTCGCCGCGTCGCCGGCGGGCAGGAGGGCGAGAGGCCGTCCGCTCCCAGTCGATGAGCACGGTTCTGTGGGCTGCTGGAGTCGTCCCCCGACGCAGCGGGGAGGGTTGCTCCGCATGTCGGGAGTCAGTGCGGTTCAATCCCTGGGCCCGGGGCACTCGAAACAAAGGCGGAGCACAAAACCGCCTGCCTCAACCTACGGAAAAAGAGGGAACGGCGGGAATCCTTGCTGTTTCTCTGTTTACCGGAGGAGTTGTATTCGAGTGACTGAGCATGTGTGGAGCTACAAGTCGACCGCGGGCCGCGTGACAGGCGCCGACCTCACGGGTTACAAGGTCGAGGCCACCGACGGGAGCATTGGCAAAGTCGACAAGCACTCCGATGAGGTCGATGCCGCCTACCTGGTGGTAGACACGGGCGTGTGGATCTTCGGCAAGGAAGTACTGCTACCGGCGAGCACGGTGGTCAGTATCGACGCGGACGAGCAGAAGATCTTCGTCGACCGCACCAAGGAGCAGATCAAGGACGCCCCGGAGTTCGTCCGGGACAAACACCTTGGCGACCCCGAGTACCACGACGAGCTGAGCACCTACTACGGCACTGGCGTGCCCTTCGGCGGCTCGCACTCGTAACCCGACACCCTGTTCCGGCCTGTCGCCTTGCGGGGTGGCGGGCCCACTGTGCTTCACAGCTCACGGGCGCGAGGAAGTCCCGGTTGCACGGTGCGCACGGGCTCGGAGGCTTTTCCCTCGGGCAATTTGCGCATGGTTCGAAGCGGTGACAGGAAGCTTGGGAGAAAACTCAGCATCATGCCGGCCGCACCGATCCACAATGTAGCTGTTGCTCCAAACACAGAGCCGCACGCTCCACCCAAAACTCCCCCCAGAGGAATGCCTCCC
Organism: Streptomyces sp. NPDC050564; assembly: GCF_044457265.1. Classification (NCBI taxonomy): domain Bacteria; kingdom Bacillati; phylum Actinomycetota; class Actinomycetes; order Kitasatosporales; family Streptomycetaceae; genus Streptomyces; species Streptomyces sp. NPDC050564. Next base: position 63,844 of record NZ_JBITGS010000038.1, read on the forward strand.
CAGGAAACGAATCGGGCCGTCGCGCCCATCCGGCCCATGAGTCGATCTGGCGTGAGGGCCTGCTGGAAGCTTGCTTGAGCCACCACGCGGACGACTCCACCCAGTGAAAGAGCCGCGAGTCCGATCGCTGCCGCATACACGCTCCCACCAGGTCGCGCCAACGGCATCAGGACGGTCAGCGGACAGGTGACCAATGGCGCGAGCCAGATGACCGGACCTTGTCCGAGCCGCTTCGAGAGCCTGGTTGCCAACAGTGCGCCCACCAGGGCGCCACAACCCATTCCCGACAGAATGAGGCCGATACCGAAGGACCCGAGGCCCATCTCCCTCTCCAGGAAGACCAGCAACATGGTTTGATACATGACCAGGAAGAGGTTGAATATCGCATCCCCCAGGATGGTTGCGCGTAGAACAGGATATTTCAGAACGAACTTCAATCCCTCCTTGATATCTCGACGCAATTGAGGGTCCTCACTTGGCTCCAGCTTCTGTTCGCGTTTGCGGATACTGATCGCGAGCAGACCCGATAAAGCCATCCCGACCGAACTCGCCACAAGCGTTGCCGGGGCTCCGGCCCAGCCGACCATTGGGCCTGCGACAGCCGGACCACTGATACTGGTCACGGACCGAATAGCCGAAAGTTTCGAGTTTCCTTCCACAAGTTTGCCGCGGCCCACCAAGTGGGGCAGATAGCTGACGTACGCGACATCGAAGAAGACAGTCAGCACTCCATGAACCAATGCGACTGCGTAGAGCCACCAGATTGCCAGAAGGCCTGCCCACCACGCCATCGGTATCGTCAAGAGGACCAGCGCCCTCACAAGATCGGTGCCGATCATCACCGATCGCTTCCGCATGCGATCCACCCACGCGCCTGCCGGTAGTCCGACCAGGAGCGAGCCTGTCGTGGTCATCGCTGTCAGTAATCCGACCTGGAACTCGTCGGCATTCAATGCCACGATGGCAACCAGCGGCAAGGCCAGAAAGATAATTCGATCGCCCAGCTGGCCGAGCGCGGTGGCGACAAACAGACGCCCGAAGTCCGGATCGCGTAAGAGACCTAGCCGGGAGGGTATTGACATTCGAGTCACCTGCTGTCGGATTTGAAATGTCGCTCTACTGGATTCGACGGCTACGGCTGGTCGACTGCGAACTCGTAGGCCACTTCCCGGCGCACGTCCGGAATGACGATGTCGGCGGTTTCCACCGGACGTCCGTCGGTGTCGTAGATGGTCCGCTCGATCTGGAGCACCAGGTCCCCGACGCTGATGCCCAGTAGGTTCGCCTGTGCCTGGGTGGCACGAGCCGGGCGCGGCAGCTCGACCACGGTCTCGATGACCACGCCGATGGAGCGCATGCGCTCGACCACCCCCTTGCCCGCGAGGGGGCCCCTCTCGGGCATGACGATCGGCGTTCCGTCCGTGATGGCCATCGGCTCCCAGGATTCGGAGAGCTGGACGGGTTGCCCGTCGGCGAGGAACTCGTAGTGCGTGTTTACGCAGAGGTCTCCGGGGCTGATGGCGAGCCGCTCGGCGATTGCGTCGGGGGCGGGGACACGCGCCTGGCTGTGCGAATCCCAGGCTTCGGCCCTGCCCCGCTCCTTCATGCCGGCGCGGGAGGGGAAGCCGCCCCCGCGTTCGCTGTGGCGTGAGCGGACCATCCGCAGGCGCTCGCGCGGGATGCGGACGTAGGTGCCCGAGCCCGCGCGTCCTTCGAGGAGGCCATTGATGATCAAGCCGTCCACGGCCCTCTGCATGACGTTGCGCCCGACCCCGTACTCCTCGGCGAGCAGGGCCCGGGACGGCAGGCGCTCCCCGATCCCCCACTCTCGGGCGAGAATCCGTGCGCGCAGCGCGTCGGCTACTGCAAGGTACGGCGCCTCTCGCGGCATAGGTGACTCTCCGATTGCTCTGCTGCGCGGCAGCCGGTGATTCCAGGCGGCGTTGGCAAGCTACTGCACCGGGTGAAAGCTACTGGAGTAGAAATACGCTCGGTCCTCGACGGCTACGGAGGTTCGTCGAGGCGGATCACCGCAGCGCGAGCGGTGCTTCCGGTATCCGGGCCGCAAGCCGTTGCCGGACCGGCGGTCGGGACGACCGGCGGGACCCTCAACGGCGTCACCCGACTGCTGCCCCTGCTCGACGCGATCCCGACGGCCCGCGAACCGCTCCGAAGCCCTGATCCACCTCGCGATGATCAACCTGATGGCCCACAGACTCACCCACGGAGCCAGACCCGACCGGCGCGTTACGTGGACCGGGACCAAGCGCCAATCGATGGGCCGAACGCTCAGTCACTTCGGTTGCACTCGTCGAGGCGCCTGCGGGTGTTCCGAGTGCGCGGCCGCCCGAGTGTGCGCATGGTGGGAACTACGGACCGCGTGACAACGGTGAGGGGCGATGATCGTATCGGTGGTGTCGATGCCGGAAGGGATCGTCACTCGTACCGACGTGTCGGAGGCACGTGAGCGTCTCGCCGTGTCCGACTTCCTGCTCGTCGACATCCAGCTGCCCGACGAGATGGCATCCGACCACCCGTCGGTCGTGCTCCAGCTCGGGCTCGGGACCGAGAACGTGTCCTGGTTCGGCAGGTCGGGTGAATCCGTGCGGGCCGAATACCTCGGGGACAGGGCAGGTTTCGTCGTACCTGTGATCGAAGGCAACCGAGTCGTTCATGTCCACGCCCTGGTGACCGAGCGACACCTGATCACAGCGCACCGAGGCCCGGCCGCGTTGTTGGAAAGGCTCACTTCACAACTGGGCCAGGAAAGGCCAGCCGACACCGTGGCCGTGCTGTTCCTGCTCCTGCAAGAGGCTCTGGAGACCTTTCGCCGGGCCTCCGTGGACGCCCTCTTGGTGGTGGAGGACCTCGAGAACCAAATGTTCGAGAAGCGGCGCCCCGAGCAGGTCTTCCGCTTGGCACAACTAAGACGGCTCGCCGCCCTCCTGCACCACTCCCTCCTGCCCTACCTCCAGGTGACGGACGAGATCTTCACGCGGAGGATGTTGAGCAGCAGCTTCCCCGAACAGCGGCAACGACTCGCCCGGGAGTTCCAACATGCCAGCAGGCTGGTACTCACGGACATCGAGTCCGTCCAGGACGCCACCCGGCGCGCCTTCGCCAGCTACTCCTCCCTGGTTTCCGGTGAGCAGAACGGCGTGATCAATCGGCTGGCCATCGTGTCGACGATTTTCCTTCCGCTGACGTTCCTGACCGGGTACTTCGGAATGAACTTCACCTACCTGACGAACGAGTTGGAGAGCAGGGCGGTCTTCTGGCTGCTGGCCGTCTGGTTGCAGGTGTCCGTCCTGTTCATCGCTCTTTATGTGCTGCGCCGCACCCACCTCTGGCGAAAGCTCCTTGACGACGATGGCTCGCAGGACCGCTGACTGCTCCCCTCCTGAATGGAGGCTTGAATCGACCTGGTACACCGCAGGCGCGGGATGCCGCAGCCTGGTCGCAGTATCCGCGGCAGCACGTTGCACGTTGTCCACACCGGTGCTCAAGGACTGCACCACGCGCAGGCTCGGCAGTGTCGCCAGCAGCGGCAGCTCTGTGGTGGTGAAGGTGTAGGGGATGACGAAGAACTCGACGGCCTCCAGTCCCCCGCTGCTGGGGGCTGTCCTGTGCCGTCCCAGACAAGCGCATGCCAGCCCGGAGGAAGACCGCCGAGGTCGGCCGGTGTGACCGGCAGCAGGGCTCTGGCCCTGTCGGACGTCTCGACGGAAGTCATCGGCTGGACTCCTGGCCTGACGGCCGGTTGCGGCCAGGTGGTCAGAGCCGTCGGGCGCCTGGCAGACGGTTCGCAGGCGACACGATATGAAATGTCAGGCGATAGTGGACTTGTAACAGTGTTCCGTCATCACTTCAGGGAGGCTCGTTGGCCAACATGGCCTGCGGTTCGCGTGTGGTGATCGTGATGGGTGTGTCGGCGTCCGGGAAGTCCACCGTCGGCGCGCGGCTCGCGCAGCGGCTCGGCGTGCCGTTCCTGGAGGGCGATAGCCTCCACCCCGCGTCCAACCGCGCCAAGATGGCGTCCGGACACCCTCTCGACGACGTCGATCGCCGGCCCTGGCTGGCGGCTCTGACGGAGTGGATCCGCTCGACTGCCGCGGGGGGACACGGAGGTGTTGCCACATGTTCCACACTCAAGCGCGCGTACCGGGACCAGTTCCGGCGCACGGGAGCGGACGTGTGGTTCATCTACCTGGCTCTTGATCGTGAGATTGCCGCGGAGCGGATCGCACACCGGCACGGGCACTTCATGCCTCCGAAATTGCTCGACTCCCAGTACGACATCTTGGATCCGCTGCAGGCTGATGAGCCGGGCGTCACCATCGACGCGTCCGGCAGCACGGCGCAGGTCGTGACAGCGGCGCTGCACGCAGCGTGCGAGCCGGACCGGTAGCGGGCCCCTGGCTGAATCCGGCTCCCGCCCTCAGGAGGTTCGGATGGACTTGATCCACTTCCGAATGGTCATGCCGTCCGAACTCACCCAGCCTGCCGTCGACCTGCTCACCGCGCACGATCGCGTCCTCAACCTCGTGGTCGTGAAGTCGGCCCACGTTCCGGGCGGGGACACGCTCGAATGCGACGTGATGAAGGGCGCCGCGAACGGCGTGCTGGGTGACCTGCGCAAGCTGGGTGTCGACCGTACGGGGTCGATCGCCGTCGACGGCGTCGACATCATGTTCTCCCGGCGAGCGGAGCAGATAGAGGCCGACCAGCCGAGCGCGCTCGTCCACGCGCCGCTGTGGGCCGCGGTCGAGGCCCACATTCGGGCGGAAGGAACTTATGCGCCGTCCTTCTACCTGTTCTTGGTCATTGCCGGGCTCATCGGCGCGGTCGGCATCATGACGAACTCGCAGATCCTCATCGTGGCCGCCATGGTCGTCGGCCCCGAGTACAACGCGATCGCCGGCGTCGCCCTCGGTCTCGATCGTCGTCACCGTCGCAGGGTCTGGGAAGGGATGCGCGCGCTGACGGTCGGCTTCCTGCTGGCCATTGCGGTCACTTTCGGCTTCGCCGCACTGGCTCGGGGTGCCGACATGCAGTCCAAGGCCTTTGACCTGGGTCTACGGCCCGTCTCCCACCTCATCGACACGCCGGACTTCTTCTCAGTTGTCGTCGCTTTCCTTGCCGGCATTGTCGGCATCGTCTCGCTCACCGAGGCACGCGGCAGTGCCCTGCTCGGAGTTTTCATCTCCGTGACCACGATTCCCGCTGCGTCGGACATCGCTGTCTCGCTCGCCTTCGCCGACTGGCACGAGGCATGGGGCTCGCTCGTCCAGCTTCTGCTCAACGTGGTCGTTCTCGTGGTGGTCGGCGTCCTCACCTTTCGGCTGCAGCGAAGGCTGTGGCGCCGCGCGACACGACGTGCCTCCGTGGGACCGTAGGCGGGAGAAGACGATCACGTTCGCGACCCGCACTTCCTGCGCGGTCCGAGCCCGGCGGGACGGAGCCGGACCCTCGGCCTACGCTGATCAGGGGGGTGCATTCGGGGGAATCGCACGCCGGAAGGGGCGCCCCGATGGACGACTACCCGCTGATCGAGAACCACGGCCTGCTCGGCGATCTGCAGACTGCGGCGCTGGTGACCACCGAGGGAACCGTCGACTGGTTCTGCGTTCCGCGATTCGACTCCCCCAGCGTGTTCGGCGCGCTTCTGGACAAGGACAAGGGCGGCCACTGCACGGTCCGGCCGCAGCACGCGACCTACACGACCAAGCAGTTGTACCTCCCCGACACAGCGGTCCTGGTGACCCGATTCATGACCGAGGCGGGCGCCGGGGAGGTGCTCGACTTCATGCCCGTGACGGGTACGACGGTCACCCCCAGGCACCGGTTGGTCCGCATGGTCCGCTGCGTGCGCGGCAGCATGACGTTCGACGTCGAGATCACCCCGCGGTTCGACTACGGACGCAAGGCTCATAAGTTGCACATGACCGAGCACGGAGCGGTGTTCGTCTCGGACGACGGCGCAGAACTCACCGTGCATGCCATCCGCGAACCGGAGGACGAGCGCATACTCGAGGTCCTCACGGACCGGCAGGACGACCTGCACTTCACGCTGACCCTGCAGGCGGGCCAGGAGCGCGGCCTGATCCTGGAATCGGCCGCCGACGGGCCGCCCAAGGAGATCCGCCTCGCCGAGTACTGGCAAATCTTCGAAGACACCGTCAAGTACTGGCGTTCCTGGCTCAGCCACTCGCAGTACTCGGGGCGCTGGCGAGAGGCCGTGGAACGCTCCGCGATCACACTGAAACTCATGACCTATGCCCCCAGCGGTGCCCTGGTGGCTGCCCCGACGGCGGCGCTCCCGGAGCAACTGGGCGGCGAGCGCAACTGGGACTATCGCTTCACCTGGGTCCGTGACGCCTCTTTCTCCGTGTACGCCCTTCTGGGACTGGGCTTCACCGAAGAGGCCAGGGCGTTCATCGTGTGGCTGGGCAACCGGGTCAAGGAGCGGGCCGGCAGCGACGGGGACTCCGGTCCCCTCAACATCATGTACAAGGTCGACGGCTCCTCCGACCTGGACGAGCAGATTCTCGACCACTGGGAAGGCTATGCAGGATCCGCGCCGGTGCGGATCGGCAACGGCGCGGCTACGCAGCTTCAACTCGATGTCTACGGCGAGGCTCTGGACAGCATCTACTTCGCGCATCGGCACGGAATCCAGCTGGGGCACGGAGGATGGACGTCGCTGCTGACGAACCTCGACTGGCTGGTCGACCACTGGGACCAGGCGGGAGAAGGCTTGTGGGAGACCCGCGGCGGCCGCAAGAACTTCACGTACGGCCGTGTGATGTCGTGGGTGGCCTTCGACCGCGCTCTGCGGCTCGCCGAGTCGAACGGCCGGCCGGCCGCGGCCGCGCGCTGGAGCGCCGCTCGGGACGAGATCTACGATCAGGTCATGACCAAGGGGTGGAGCGAGGGACAGCAGGCCTTCATCCAGCACTACGGCAGTGACGTACTGGACTCCTCGCTGCTGCGCATGTCGACGGTCGGGTTCATCATCCCCGAGGATCCGATGTGGCTGTCGACCCTCGACGCCATGGAACGGGAACTGGTCAGCGACAGCCTGGTCTACCGCTACAACCCCGAGGCCTCGCCCGACGGCCTGCGGGGCTCGGAGGGAACCTTCTCGCTGTGCACGTTCATGTATGTCGACGCCTTGGCGCGCGCGGGGCGGACCAACAAGGCAAGGCTGGTGTTCGAGAAGATGATGGGGTACGCCAACCATCTGGGCCTGTACTCGGAGGAGATCGACTTGACGGGCCGCCAACTGGGGAACTTCCCCCAGGCGTTCACCCATCTTGCCCTCATCGACGCGGCCATCACCCTGGACGCGGCTCTGGAGCGGCGGTAGTCGGGTCCGCTCAGCTGGTCGGACCGGCGCCCGGCATGGGTCCAAGGAGCACGAGCGTGTCGCCCTCCTGAGCGGTGACCGATAGGCCCTCGGTGACCGGTTCCAGCCGGCCGTCACGCCGCACGACGAACAGGGTTTCGTACCCCGGCGGGCGCGGGTCCGACGCAGCCCGTACGTGGAAGCGGGCGCCCTGCTCATGGCGGGCTGCCAGGGCGTGGCGGACGAGCTCCGGGCCGAAGAGGGTGTCACCGCCGGTGTGGGGAGCAACGACGCTCCCGCTGTCGGGTGTCGGGCCGACGCGGTAGACGGAGCCCTCGACGCTGTCCTCCATGACGATCGAGGCGAGCACGTTGAAGTCGTCGTCGTCCGTGAGCAGGAAGACCGACGTGACCCCCTCCAACCGGGCTTGCGGATCGGTGGCCGTGGCCATGAGCTCCCCGGCGGCCAGTTCGATTCCCGCTTCCCTGATCCGGTCCCTCTCCTGTCCTCCTCCCGCCCACATCAGTACGTCGAGTCCGGCGGTGCGCAGCGACCGGGCGAGATCGATGACCCAGGGATCGCCGCCCACCAGGAGCGGGCGGGCGCGCGGGGGCCGCGCGACGCCCAGCCTGGCGGCCACCGGCCTCGCCGTCAGTGCGTAGATCACGACCGTTCCGACGATCACCAGGAAGGTGATGGGAAGGATCTTGTCTGCGCCGCGCAGTCCGGCGGTGGCGAGCGAAGCGGAGAAGGTGGTGGCGGTGGACGCGGCGACGATGCCGCGCGGGGCCATCCAGCCGATGAAGGCGCGTTCGCGGGCCACGAGATCCGTCCTGATGGCGGACAGCAGCGCAACCAGCGGTCTGACCAGCAGGACGAGCACGGCGACGAGTGCGAGCGTGGGCAGCAGCTCCGGGCCGACGGACTTCGGCGTCACCGTCGCCGAGATGGAGATGAAGAGCAGGCCGATGATCAGCTGTACGAGCGTTTCGAAGAACGGTCGGCGTGCGGGCATGTCGAAACCGGGCAGGTTCGCGACCGTCAGCCCGGTGACGATCGCCGCGATCAGGCCCGTGTCGTCGAACACCATGTCGCAGCCCGCGGCCACCACGACGACGGTCGCCAGCTGGGCGAGCGTGCCGAGTGTCTCGCCGAGGCGGAGCAGCCGGAGGGTGAACCACAGCAGCGCGGCGCCGACCGCGCCGCCCGCGAGCCCGACGGCGATGCCGGCGAAGAACGAACCGAAGCGGAAATGACCGGTCCGGAGTCCGCCGGAGACGATGGAGTGGGAGACGACGGCGCCGAGGATGCCGCCGACAGGATCGATCAGGGATCCCTCCCACATCAGAATCCGCCGCACCTTGTCCGACGGCCTGACGTGCTCGAGGAGGGGACCGACGACGGTCGGGCCGGAGACCACGAGGATCATGCCGATCATGCTGGCCACGGCCGTCGGCACACCGAACAGGGTCGGCCCCAGGACCATGACGGTCCCCCACGTGAGCAGCACGCCGAGCACCATGAGCCGCACGACGACGTTGCGCGTCGCGCCCTTGAGATGGCGCAGGTCCAATCCCAGCCCGGCGTCGTAGAGGATGAGCGCCACCGACACCGACACCAGCGGGGGAAAGGCCGGTCCCAGTAGCTTGTCGGGGCGGACGACGTCGGTGAGAGCTCCGGCGGCGAACCCGGCCGGGAGCAGCACGATGAGGGCCGGGATCCGCAGCCGGCTCGCAAGGATCTGGGATCCGACGGCGAGGGCCACGGTCAGGCCGATGCCCGACAGGATCTCGTCGTCGGTCACCGCGCTCTCACCTCCCGGCGTGCGCGCGGCAGTGTGGGCCCGCCACAGGGTCAGCCCTCGTCACCGGCACCACTGCGCCGCAGGTCGGCGTCGGTCAGGCTCTCCAGCTCACCGTGGGTGTCCAGCCAGTAGAGCAGGGCGACCGCGGGGATGACGAGCACGATGGCGACGAGGGTGACGAGCCCCAGCCAGCGGAGTGTGGTGTGTGCGCCCGCGCCCTCGGCAACGGTCAGTGAGGTCGGAATGAGGTACGGGCGCTGCGCCATGCCCCAGGCGATGACGGCCGACGCGACCACGCCGACCGCTGTGACCCGGGACCAGGCCCCGGAGGAACGGATCAGCAGCCACGCGGTGGCGAGCGTGCCCAGCGCCGCGACGATGACGAAGACGAGTCCCACGCCGTGCGTGAGCCCGTGCCAGACGTGCGGCGCGTCCCCGTGAGTGACGACCAACGTGATCACGGCGAGTACGGCGACGACGGCCAGGGCTCCCAGTGCCCGCCGCCGGAAGTAGCTGTCCAGGTCCGGCTCGTCGAAGCGCCGGGCGTCCGCGGCGAGGAACACGGCACCGAGCAAAGCCGTGGTGGCGATGGCGAGCAGACCGAACAGGACCGACGTGGGATGGGACCAGGCATCCGCCGATGCCTGCGTCGTCGGCGTCACTCGGCCCGAGGCCACTCCCCCGGCCGCGGCGCCGAGGAAGAACGGCGTCAGCAGAGAGGAGATGGCGAAAACGGCTCCGTACAGGCGTCGACCGGCCAGCCGCCGAACGGGCTTGCGCAGGGCGAAGCCCGCGCCGCGCAGCACGATACCGACGGCGGCCAGCACCAGAGGCAGCCACATCGCCGTGAACACCTGCTGGAAGAAGACGGGGAAACCCGTCCACATGATGACCAGCACAAAGATCAGCCAGACGTTGTTGACCTCCCATACGGGAGCCATCGCGTGATCGATCAGCCATCTGGGGCGCTTGCCGCGTTCTGCTCCGCCCGCGGTCAGGTCCCAGAAGCCGGCTCCGAAGTCGGTGCCGCCGGCGCAGGCGTAGGCGGCGACCGCGAGCAGCAGCACGACGGCGATGACACCGGCGATCACGGCCGGCCCCCGGTGGACGAGGCGGATCCGCTGCCACCGGACCGGGGCGGGTCCCCGGCCGGAACCGCGGAGCGTGGCCCGTACGGCGTGTCCGTCTCCGGTGTTTCGGTCGGTGTCGCCCCGCGGCCCCTCTCGTCGGCAAGCCGCCAGCGGGCACGCATCTTCAACAACACCGCGAGGAAGGACGCGAAGACGAAGACGTACACCACGACGACCAGGCCGAACATGATCCACAGGCCGGTGGCACGCGTCGACGTCACCGCTTCGGCGACCCGCATGTTCTGGTAGACGATCCACGGCTGGCGGCCCACTTCGGTGGCGATCCAGCCGCATTCCACGGCGACGACGGAGCCGACACCGGCCACGGCGGCGGACCGGTAGAACCACGGCGAGGCGGGCAGCCTGCGCCGGCGCAGCCAGATCAGGGCGTACCAGAGGGCGAGCAGCGCCAGCAGGGAGCCGATACCGACCATGGTGTCGAAGGCCCAGTGGGCGATGGTGGCCTGAGTGGCCGTCGGTCGGTCACTCGCGGGGACGGAGGTCAGCCCGGTCACCTTGGTGTCCGGGTGGAAGCCGGCGAGGACGGAGTCGAGCTGCGGGATCCGGATACCGCCGGAGATGCTCCCGTTCGGATGCATCCGGCCGAACAGGTATTCCGGCACGTGGGTGTCGGTCTTCCAGACGATCTCCATGGCGGCGAACTTCACCGGCTGCTTGTGGAATACCTGCCGGGCGATGGAGTCGCCCAGCATGAACTGCACCGGTGTGAACACCGCGGCGAGCGTGAAGGGGATCGTGAAGCCGAGCCGGTGGTAACGGTCCCGGCGTCCGCGCAACCAGCCGACGGCGTAGACACCGGCCGCGACGTAGCCCGCCGTCACGAACATCGCCACGACGAAATGCCAGTACTGCGGGCCGAACATGGGCGTGAAGATCGCCTTCCAGATCTTCACGTCGACAGGGTTGCCCGCGGAGTCGAGGGTGAAGCCCTGCGGAGTGTTCATCCAGGAGTTGGCGGCCAGAATCCCGAAGGCTCCCAGCAACCCGACAGCGGGCAGGGGCAGTCCGAGCAGGAAGTGGGTCCGGGCAGGAAGCCTCCGCCACCCGTACAGGTAGATGGCGATGAGGACGGCTTCCAGGAAGAAGGCCCACGCCTCGACACCGAACCCGATGCCGAAGACATCACCCCACTTGCCCATCATCCGCGGCCACAACAGCCCGAACTCGAAGGACAGTACGGTCCCGGTGACGACGCCGATCGCGAACTGGACCGCCATGACCGCCGACCACCGTCGCGCCAGCAGCAGCGCGGTCTGGTCGTTACGGCGCAGGCCGTAGCCGTGCATGATGAGCGTGATCAGCGGCAGCGCCACGCCCAGCGGCACCAGAATGATGTGGGACGCGAGGGTGAAAGCCATCAGCGATCTGGCCGGGAGCATTTGCGCCGGCGCGTCCGCCAGCAACGGGACCGCGGTGTGCATGTGTTTCTCCAGGGGCCGACGCCAGTGAGGTGAGTCAGCCGCCGGTGGCGAACCCCGGGAAGAGAGTCATCCCGCCGTCCACGTAGAGGGTGGCGCCCACTACGTAGTCCATGAGGTCGGAGGAGAGGCCGACGGCCGCGTTGGCGATGTCCTCGGGGTCGCCGATGCGGTCGTAGGGGATCAGCCGCAGGAGATCCGTCCGGGCCTCCGGTGTCTCCCAGGCGTTGCGGTTGATGGGGGTCTTGATGGCCCCGGGGGCGATCGCATTCACGCGGATCTTCTTCGGGGCGAGTTCCTGGGCCAGCGTCTGCATCATCATCTGCACCCCGCCCTTGGAGGAGGCGTAGTTGACGTGCCCCGCCCACGGGATGATCTGGTGCACCGAGCTCATGCAGATGATCTTCCCGGCCGCGCGTGAGACCTCGGGGACGACGCCGCGCCGCAGGAACTCCTTCGTGGCCTCACGGGCACAGAGGAACTGCCCGGTGAGGTTGACGTCCAGGACTTTCTGCCACTGGGCGAGCGTCATGTCGGTGAACGCGGCGTCGCGCTGCATTCCGGCGTTGGCGACCAGAATGTCGATGGTGCCGAACTCCTCGACCATCCGGTTCATCATGGCGACGACCTGGTCCTCGTCGGACACATCGGCCTCGTAGGCCGCCGCCCGCACGCCGAACGACGTGATCTCCTCGACCACCTTGTCCGCTTCCTCGCGGCCGGCGACGTAGTTCACGACCACGTCGGCCCCGGCCCGGCCCAGAGCAACCGCCGTCGCCTTGCCGATTCCGGAATTGGCGCCGGTGACCAGCGCCTTCTGGCCCTTGAGCAGATGTGCGGGGATCACGCCCTGAGGCGCGCCCTCGGTGGAACTCACGATGACTCTCTTCTCCACTGCGTGGCCCGGGTCGGCCGGGCCGGGGCCCGGAGGTTCAGACGTCACACAATCACCGTGGACGAGCAGGGGCACGCCACAAGAGACTGTGTTGCGCTGTCCGACTGAGGATCTTCGCCCGGTCGGAGGTGGCTCGTCGGCCGTAGGTCAGCTCAGCCGCTCCACGAGGTGATCACCCACGCGAAGGGCGTTCGCGATGGCCGTGAGGGACGGATTGACCGCCCCGATGCTCGGGAAGAAGCTCGTGTCGACGACGTAGAGGTTGTCCAGGTCGTGGGCTTTGCAGTTGACGTCCAGGGCAGAGCTCGCCGGATCGTTGCCGAACCGCACCGTGCCCGCCTGGTGCGCGGTGGCACCGATGGGCATGCCCTTGTGCAGGTAGATGCTGTGGGACAGCAGATGGTGCTCGTGCATGCCCAAGTGGCCCAGCATGTGCTGGAGCTTGTGCTGCAGGCGCTTGAGCCCGGCGATGTTGTTGGTCTCGTCGAGTGCCAGATGGATGCGGCGGTCGTCGTCCAGGGTGACCCGATTGTCGGGCTGCGGCAGGTCCTCTCCGCACAGCCAGAAATCGACGGCGTGATGGGCCAGGACCTCGAAGGGCATGTCCGGTGCCGCCGCTCCGGCCCAGCGCGGGGCCTCGCCGTGGATCTGCTCGGCATCCGACTTGCCGAGCATCTGGATTCCTCCGAGGGGATACTCCCAGTCGTCCGCGCCCAGGTACCAGTCGTGCAGGGCCAGCGTCTTCTGGAACTGGGTGTCGTTGGGCTCCTTCGAAACGGCCATCAGGGCAAGGTTGTTGTGCCGCATGTAGTACCGGCCGACCACGTCCGAGCTGTTCGCCAGCCCATCGGGGTGCTGGTCGTTCGCCGAAGCGAGCAGGAGAGCAGCGGAGTTGACCGCCCCGCAGGCCACGACCACGACATCCGCGGAAAAGCGGACCTCCTCCTCGCCCGGGAGCTGGGCGACGACCGCTGTGACGCTGCGTCCCGTCGGATCGGTCTCGAGCCTTGTCACACGGGAGTTGGTGATCATCTCGACATTGGGGTGCTGCAGTGCCGGTTCCACGCAGATCACTTGAGCGTCGGACTTGCCGCGGACCAGGCATGGGAAACCGTCGACCCGGTTGCAGCGAATGCAGGCACTCGAGTGGGTGGCCCTGCCGCTTTCGTCCTGGGTGAGGTTGACCCCGATGGGCAGGTGGAAGGGATGCAGGCCCTGCTTCTCCAGGTCGTCGCTCAACTGCTGGATGCGCGGCTCGTGTTCGACCGGTGGATGGGCGTACTGGCCGCTGCACGCACCCTCCCAGGGGTCCTCGCCGTGTCGACCGTGCACCAGGTAGAGGTGTTCCGCCTGTGTGTAGTACGGCTCCAGGTCCTCGTAGCGAATCGGCCAGGCGGGAGAGACACCGTCGTGGTGGCGCAGTTCGCCGAAGTCCTCCGGCCGCAGCCGGAACAGCGCGGCGCCGTAGAACTTGGTGTTGCCGCCGACGTAGTAGTTGACCTCGGGCGGGAACTCGTTGCCGTGTTTGTCGAGCCAGAACTCCGGAGCCCGGTACTTTCCCTTGACGAATACGGCTGTTGAGTCCCAGTTGTCGCGTTCACGCGGCAAGTAGTCACCGCGTTCGAGGAGGAGCACGCGTTTGCCCGAGGGGGCGAGCCGGTGGGCGAGCGTGCCGCCGCCGGCGCCCGTGCCGATGATGATGACGTCGTAGTGGGGGGAGTCGCCCATGGCGGCCACCGTCCTTGCCTTTGCGGTCTTCAGCCGTTGCCGGGCCCTGCCTCAGCTTTTGCCCCTCTTCGAACGTATACGCCCCGCGGTCCTGCGGCACCTGGAACGGTCCGCGTTCCCGGCACGCTCACAGGACGGCGATCGGATTCACCGGGGAGCCGGTGGCCGCCGGCAGCCGCAGAGGGGCGACCATGCACAGGAAGTGCCAGCGGCCCAGCTGTTCGCACGCCGGCACCAGCTCCTCGAAGTCCAGGTAGTCCATGAGGTGCAACCCCAAGGCGTTCACGGCCAGTACATGCACGGGAAACGGGACTTCGGCCACCGCGCTGGGGGCCGCGTCGTTGTTGCCGTCCGACCCCAGGACGGCCACGCGCCGCTCGGCCAGGAAGCGCATCGCTGCCGGGTGCAGGCCCGCCCGCGCCTGTGCCGCGTTCCAGGCTCCGAGGCTTTGCCGCCGACGGCGGTGCCCGACTCGCACGAACATCAGATCGCCCGGTCCCACCGCGACTTCCTGGGCGGCCTCGGCCGCCACCAGATCGTCGGTGGTCACCTGGTCCCCGGGGTCGAGCCAGGGAACACCCCAAAGGCGCGGGATGTCCAGGAGGACACCGCGGCCGACGATGCCGTCTCGGACGAGGTCCAGCGTGAGGGCGCCGGCGCCGTCCGGGGTCACGGTGCTCGCCGGGACACCGTCGTAGAGTTCTCCGTCGAACATCACGTGGCACAGGGCGTCGAGGTGGCTGTCGGCGTCCCCGTGCACGTTCATGGCGAACCGGTCGCGGGCGAAGTGCAGCCCCTGGGCGTCGGCCTCCCCGTGCGCCGGCGCGGTCATCCGGTGAGACGCGGGCTGCGGGTTGTCCGGACCCGGCTCGGTCTCGATAGGCGCGGCCAGCGAGAACGTGCGTCCGTCCCGGACCTGGTCGGCGGCGGCCACCACCCGCTCGGGCGTGAGGTGGCCCAGCGCTCCGCGCCGGTGATCCGGGCCGGCCAGGGCCTGATCACGCAGCCGGCCGTACAGGGACCTGAAGGCCGCCTCGGACATGCCGTGCGGCGCCGCGGGCTGCGACGTCGCGGGGTGCGGGTGCGAACTCATGGTGACCGGTACCCCTGACCGGGCGGAGAGCTGCTGCTCACCGGGGCGGGATACGGAGCGTCGGGTCGGTTGCGTTCGTACGATCCGTCACGTGGGCTCCTCCTCATCCGGCGCAGGGCTCTGCTTCCAATGTCGGCCTCCGCAGGCCTCTACGCATCCCGGGCTTCTTCGTGCGTTGCTCGCCAACCGGGCTCGAGGCGGTCGAGGAGAAGACGGAAGGTCGTGGTGGCTTGGTCCCAGTCGCCGGTTGCCAGCGGCGCGCAGACAAGGCCGAAAACGGCGTCCACCAGCAGGGTGGCCTCGCGCCTGGCGCGCGCCTCGGGCAGACCCAGGCCGCTGAAGAGCGTGGTGATGAGGTCCGTCCATTCGGCGAGGAGATCACGCATCAACGGCCCGTACCGGTCGGGATGCAACAGGCTGGTGGTCATCATCTCGAAGTACAGCGGGAGCGCAGCATGCAGGTCGGGGGTGTCGAACTGCTGCCACAGCTCTTCGAGGAAGCGGCGCAGGCCGGCGGCATCCTTCGACGGGCCGACCGCGGACAGGACCTCCCGGCCTCTCAGGAGCGGTCGCCTCTCGTCGATGGCGAGGGCCTCCGAGATAAGGCGGTCCTTGGTCCCGAAGTAGTACAGGAGCATGCGGTCGCTGGTACCCAGCGACCGCGCCATGGGGCGCAGGGACAGGTCGGACAGCCCGTTCTCAAGCACGTATGCGCGAACGCGGTCCAGTAGTTCCCGGCGTTTGGCCGGATCCGCCGGGCGCGGCATGGACGCCTCCTGAAGCACGGTGAGGAATGGGCGACACCTAATGTCCAGTGTGCCCCGCTTTACCCCTTTACCGTAGCATCTGCTACATGTATCCTATTGATGTAGCAAGTGCTACGCGAAAGGTGAGCCCGGCGAAGCAGTCCTCTGATCTCGAGGAACGCGACTTCGCCCCGGTCCACCGGGCCACTCTCGACACCGCAGAAGGGATTGATTCACCATGGCCCGCCCGACCCATCGCCTCACCGTCGGCCTGCCGACCGGTGTGCAGCAGGAGGAATGGGTGGCGAAGGACGCGTCGACGTCATGGTTCGCACGTCAGCGTGGCCTGTGGGCACGCACCCTGGCGCCTCTGCGCCCACTGGACGCACCTGCCGCGCGGGCCACGCCCTTCGAGGCATCCTGGCCACTGGCGCTGGACCTCAGGTCGGTGGGCCGGGCCCGGCGAGCGGTGACGGGGCGCCTTGACGAGTGGGATCTGGGTCATCTGGCCGACACCGCCGAGCTGCTGGTCAGCGAGCTGGTCACCAATGCCCTGTGCCACGCGCCCGGCCCCGTACGGCTCAACCTGCGGGTGACCGCCAACGGCCTGCGGTGCGAAGTCGAGGACACCAACCTGGCCACCCCGATACGGCGGAGCGCCACCCCGGATGCGGAAGGCGGTCGCGGTACCGAACTCCTCGATCTGCTCAGCGACGTCTGGGGCAGCTACGAGACGGGGACCGGCAAGACCACCTGGTTCGAACTGACCGGTCCCTTCCGTCGAGGGACCGCAGAAGGCGCCGGAGAATAGGCGACGGTGGGGCCGTGGCGCGATCAACGGAGCTTCAGGACCCAGCGGTGCACCGAGCGGCAGACTGGCCGTGGCCACGAGTAACACCTCTGGCAGGGCGGCCCAGGCCATCCCCGCGGAACTGCCGCAGAGGTCAGCTGCCTGACAGCTTCGCCTGCAGCCAGTCGAAGACGGCCTCGCAGTGCTGCTGCGGGGCCATCGGGGAGCAGTGCATCTGCGCGCCGGTGGCCGCGGTGAGCTTCACGTAATCCTTGGGAGCCGTCAGCTTGTCGAACATCTGGCGCGGCTGGCCGGGATAGAACTGCTCGTCGTCGTAGTCGAGGACCAGCGTGGGCACCTTGATGCGGGCCACGACGTTCGTGATGTCCAGGGACTCGATGAGTCTGGCGGGTGTGTAGAAGTCGGTGAACATCTTGCCCTCGCGGGCGTCGAGCATCGCCGGCACGGAGAAGGGCTCGAAGCGCTTCTTCATCGTCGCAGCCGCGGACGGAGGCAGCTCGGGGACGACCTCCTTGTTCCAGACGTTGTTGGTCTCCTCCTTGTCCGCGGTGAGGATCTTCCGGATTTCCGGAGGAAAGCCCAACCAGGGCGCGAGCACTCCGGGCATCGCCACCACAGCCGCGATCCTGTTCTCGAAGGCCGCGGCCCGGGGGGCCAGGTCCCCCGCCATGCTCAGCCCGGTCAGGGCGATCTTGCCCGGGGCCACATCCGACCGAGCGGCCAGCCAGTCGACAAGCGCCGTGACCACGGTCTCCCAATGCGGAGTGAAGACCACCTGGTCCACGAAAAGCAGCTGCCCCTGGCCAGGCCCGTCGTACACCAGTGCGTTCCAGCCACGCTGCAGAGCCGCCGAGACGCCGTAGGTCCACATGTCGATGTTCTGCCCGTCGCTGCCGTTGGTGAGGATCACGGTGGGGCGCCGCTTGCCGGAGTCGTCCGGCCGGAAGAACCACACCGGCAGCGGGGACTTCCCGTACGGGACGTTCGCCGTCACGGCTGTCGGGTCGCACAGCTTGCAGAACTTGTCCCAGGCGCCACGCCCGGCCTGGTACAGCTGTTTCTCGCTGCCGGGGTCGTTGGAGCCGAGGACGAAGAACAGCGCCTGACCGTAGTACTGAGCGGCCCGCAGCGCACGGAAACGTGTGGTCTCCGTCCCGGCCTTGCTGCCCTGGGGCGGCTCCATCAGCTGATCGCCGAGTGCCTTGAAGGTCTCGGTGTACGTCTGTGCCGAGAGGCCGGCCTTGTTGATCGCGTTCACGGCGGTGAGTACCTCGCCCACCTCACCGGCACCGTAGCCGGACGCGCCGAGCGCGAGCAGCCCATTGAAGTTGAAGGCCTGGTCATTGAAGAGAGTCATCACCCCGGGCGTGGGATTGCCCGCCGGGGCGGAGGCCGACGCCGTACGGCTGGGGGTGCGCGCGGATGCGGGCGATGCGTTCAACGGGGTGCATCCGGCGGCCAGCACGGCTCCGGCCCCACCGACGAGCCCGGTCAGCGCGGTGCGGCGGGTGGGGCTGGATGCGCGATCACGCGGTACGTCTGTCATGCCAGCCGAACGTACGAGCCGTGCCTCCCGGCCCCTCTCCGCGACACCCGCCGATCCCCCGAACGGCGCTTCACACAGTCCCTGGGGGCCTCAATGGCGCGGAGGCGTGGCGCGTGGGGGGGCCGCCGGCATCGGCACGGCCGACCGGACCGTCCTTTCTGCGTCGCTTCTCACGCTGCGCGCTGCCCTCCCGTCGACCATTCATAGGATCTAATGGGGCTGGCGCGCGCGGAGCAGACGGATACCGGTATTCACCGGTCGACGGCTCCGCATGGAATCCGCGCGGCCCTCGACTCCGGACGGTTGTGTATGCCCGCTTCTTCCCACCGTGATCCCGCGTCCCCCATGCAGAATGCAGCAGGCTCGCCGGCTGCGCCGCAATACCACGACCTGTTTCTCCAGCCCCGCTACACCGTGGAACTGGCGCCGCAGGAGGACGAGGAAGACACCGTCTCGCCGCCTCCGCCTGCACAACGGCGGCGGCGCGCAACCCGGAGCCGTTGACTTCCGGCTCCCGTACCCCGCCGCACCCGGCGTTCCGCCTGGTAGACCGGGCTGCGCCAGCAGACTCCGCCTGGCCGTAGGCCACGCGGCGGATCTGAGCGACCGCCGCGTAGCCGTTCTCTGCCCTCGCCCTCGGGGCTTCCGCCCGCCCTGTTCTCCAGGCCGCCCAGTCTGTTCGCCCTGCTTGTCCCACTGGTGTGGCCAGCGGATCACACCCGGGCGATGAGCTCGTACGGCTCGTCGCTCACCGCCTCGCCCCACACGAGCACCCTCTTGTCCTGTGCAGCGACACAGGGCAGAGGAACCGTGCGAGTGGTGCCGGCTCTGTCAGGGGGGATGTGGCCGAGCCGAACGTTCCAGCGGCCACCACGCAATGTGAGGGAGACCACGGACAAGGGGGGCACATCGAAATGCCAGAAGGCTGTTGCCGGTGCGGACAGAGCATGGACGAGCGACGCCCGGACAACGGCTGGTTCGGTGATGGCCAATACGCGGCCCGTGCCAGTCGGCACGCTGCCCAGCCAGTTGGCGGTTCGGCGGCAGAGGCGGCGTACGGACTCGCCTCCGGGCGGCGCGGCATCCGGGTCGGTTAGCCAGGCGGCGTACGTGTAGGGGTCGTCGGTGGCGACTTCGCCCACTGTGCGGCCGCGCCACATCCCGTAGTCGAAGTCGCGCAGTGCTGGTTCGACTGTGGTCTCCAGGCCGAGAACCCCAGCGGTCTGCGCGCAGCGGTTCGACGGTGCCCGGATAGCCAGCGAGTACGGGGGGAGGATTGCGCGGGCGGCGCGTGCCTCACGCAGGCCGCGCTCACTGAGGAGACCGTCACCGAAGACTGCATCCCTGGTGCCCCCGACAGGCGCACAGATGAATGTCAGGCTGACCGACATCGGCCTACCTCCTTCCTGGCCCGGCGTGACGCCGGATGGGGTGAGACCGTCGAACACCGTGGGTGCCCTGGAGAGCCTCCGTAACCGAGTACGGTCGGCGCCGCCGAGAAGGGCGACCCTGGCGTGTATGCCGCGACGGGTAAGCCGAGCCTGGCCGCCGCCACACGGCGATGGTAGAGGGCTGCCAGGTCAGTACCAGGTACTCGCCGGTGACGAGCAATCCGACCCGCGGCCCTGCGCGCCCGGTCCACGGTTGCGGCCCGCCGGTGAGAAGGACCAGGGAGAACCCGGCAAGCGGAGCGAACAGGGCGGGCAGCGGATGCCACCTCGGACGGCGCGGCCTCTGGTACGTCGTGCGTCATGTGATCCAGGGTCGGAGACGCTGCGGGTCAAAACTATCCGGCAGGTGTCCGGAACCGCCCCCGCCGACTGGCTGGCGCAGCCCCCGCCACCCGGCCGACCGGGGGTCGGAAGCCTGCAGGATGACCCTCGGCACCGGGCGGCACGGGAGGAGCAACCGATCTTGCCGGGCGACTTCCCTCGCGTGTACACAGATCGGCTTCAGAGAGGATCTGGACAGCGAACAGCGGACAGAGAGCAACCCTGTCCACAACTTTCTCGAACCACCAGCCAGGCCCGTTCGACAGAGCCGGCACCAACTCCGCGCGCGCAACCCTTGCCGGACCAGAGCGGGATCTGCGCTCTGGTCTTCCCGGATGAGAGCCACAAGGCATTTCCATGGTTGCGGTATTACATCCTTCTCAAACCCGAGAACCGCAGGATCTGCCCAGTGAATGGCGCCCCTTCATGGCGGATGTGCGACCAGTTCATGGCGGATGTGCGACCAGCCTCAGGCCTCATCCCGATCTGCCCCAGCGGGGGGCCACGACCTGGCCGATCAGCTGGTTCACGGTTTTCACGCCGCTTTCGCGGGGTCTGCTCACCTGATGTGCGACGTTGTCCTGTTGACCCATTGAGACAGTGTGAGCTGCATGGTCACGGTCGCTCGGTGTGGCCGGCGGTGACTGGACATGGGGTGGCCACAGTCGGCCCGGGTGGCCGCGTGCGGCCGCGTGTTTCGGCCTTTGCCGCAGGCCAGGGCGTCGCGCAGAAGAGAGAGGTGTGCGGGCACGGCTGTGCGGCAGTCGTACTCGTCCCGGCATGTGCTGCAGGTTGCCTGGTGAGCCCGCACCGCGCTTGCCTCATCGGGTGCGAGGGAATTGAGTTCGTGTCCGGCCAGTAGTGCACGAATCGTGCGGCATTCCTCGACGGCCGTCTCTTCGTCGGACTTCTTCGTCAGGCAGTGCGCTCCGGTCATGGCGAAACCTCCGTTTCAGGGCTTCACCATCGCCCAGAAACGGCCCTCAGCGCGTCGTCCCCACGCAGCGACTTCCGGCTACCACGGCTGCGGTATGCGGGAGGCCGGCCTACGGCTGGGACAGAAGATGAGGGCACCGTGGTGGGGACTATGCGGGTTGCTGGGAGCGATCCGGTTCCGTGGCCGGACTGACGAGCCCGCACTGGTAGGCGATGACCACGAGCTGGGCGCGGTCACGAGCTGCCAGCTTGGTCATGGCCCGGTTGATATGGGTCTTGGCGGTCAGCGGGCTGACGAACAGGCGCTCGGCGATCTCGTCGTTGGACAGGCCCAGCGCGACGAGGCTCGTGACGTCGCGTTCCCGCGGCGTCAAGCTCTCCAGCCGCTCATGTACGGCCACCGGGCATGGATCCGGCTGGGCGAGAAAGCGAGTGATCAACGCTCGCGTCGCTGACGGGGACAGCAAGGCCTCACCGTCCGCGACCGTGCGGACGGCATCGAGGAGCTCCTCGGGTCGCGCACCCTTGCCGAGAAAGCCGCTCGCACCCGCACGCAGTGCTTCGGCGACGTGCTCGTCATCTTCGAACGTGGTCAGGATGAGCACCTTCACCTCTGCGAGGTCCTCGGACTCGGTGATGAGCCGTGTCGCCTCGAGGCCGTCCATCTCCGGCATGCGGATGTCCATCAGGACCACATCCGGGCGCTGCGCGCCGGCCAGCTCGACTGCCTCCCGGCCGTTGGACGCCTCGGCCACGGTCTCCATGTCATCCGTGGCGTCGAACAGTATGCGGAAGGTGCCCCGCAGCAGGGCCTGGTCATCGGCAAGCAGTACACGAATCGTCATGCTCAAGGCTCCGATCCAGTGCCGGGCTGGGGCGCAGCGGCAGTTCGGCGGTCACGGTGAAACCGCCCTCGGGGCGCGGTCCCGCATACAGCGTGCCCCCGATCGTGGTGGCCCGCTCACGCATCCCGATCAGCCCGTGACCGGCCCCCGGGTGAGGACGGTGCGTTCCGGCACATCCGTCGTCCTCGACGGTGATCGTCAGCCGTTCACTGTCGTAGTGCAGGAACAGCCGGGCATGGTCGGCGCCGGCGTGCTTGCGCACATTGGTCAAGGATTCCTGCACGATGCGGTACGCGGCCAGGTCGACCGCCGGCTCGAGCGGTTCGGTGGTGCCCTGCCGCGTGTGGCTCACGGCCAGCCCGGCTCGTTCGAACGACGCCAGAAGTGCTGGTACTTGTGCAAGGCCCGGCATCGGGTCTCTGGGCGCCACCGGCTCGTCGGACTGCCGCAGCAAGCCTACGGTCACCCGTAGTTCGTCCAGCGCGGAACGGCTGGTGTCCCGGATGTTCTCCAGAGCTGTCAGGATTTGTTCCGGGCGCTGGTCCACCAGATGGACGGCGACGCCTGCCTGAGCATTGATCAAGGCGATGTGGTGCGCAACGATGTCGTGCAGTTCGCGTGCGATCCGGACGCGTTCGGCCGCCACTCGCTGCTGTGCTTCCTGCTCGCGGGTGCGCTCGGCATGCTCCGCCCGTTCCTCCACGGCCGCCACATAGGCGCGCCGTGAGCGCAGTCCGTCCCCGACGGCGGCCGGCAGGGCCGTCCAGGCCACCGTCGCAACATGATCCGGGTCCAGCCACGAGTTCGAGGACCACACCGCGACGGCGCCCACCATGACGGCAGCCGAGACAGCTGCCGCCGTCCACGCGGTGCGCCGGTCGGTCCGCACGGCGACGTTGTAGACGGACACCAGAACCGGGCTTGTCACCAGTGGGCTCTCCCGGAACCCGAGCATCGGAAAGACCACCCCGCAGCCAACGGCGACGGCCAGTACGCCGAACGGGTGACGACGCCGCCAGACCAACGCGGAGCAGCCGACGGCAGCCAACACCACGGCGGGCCAGCGCAACACGAACTGGTGCTGGTGCGGGTCGATCGAGGCAGCCACGACCGACAGCACGCACAGCACAGCCACGCACAGGACGTCGACCGCGCGGTTCCGGGCTCGCCCTTGCCGCTTCCAACTGTTGAGCACCGTCATGCCATCACCGTAGGGTCGGTGACCGGTTCGGGCATCGTCTCGCCACGGCAGGGGGTGCTCCGGGGCGCTTCCAGCACGAAGGCCGACCGGGTCGGCTCCACCGTGAGTCCGCTTGCGTCCACGGAACTGTCATGGCTCCGCCGGGTCGTTGTCCTTGTCGCGAACAGGCAGAGGGAGAACGTCCGTTCCAGGGCGGTAGGGCGTGCATCCGCCGGCCCGCTCGATCATCCCCATCCGACCAGGGCGGCATCGGCGTCGGGGATGGTGACAGCGTCGACGTGGACAGGGCGGCATCGGAACTGTCCTCGAAGGGCAGAGACTGGCCGTCCAGGCCGGCGCGCCTCACCGGACGCTTGCCGCCCTTACGCGTTCTCCCGCGAGCTTCCATCCGAGATCGGAAAGTTCTACGCCTCTTCCGAACGCCGAAGGGACCGGATCGCGGGTGACCGGCGATGACTCCTGGCGTATAGGGACGTGAGACGGTGCACCACCAGAACACCGATCTGCACGACCAGTTGGGCTCCCACCAGCCTGTTCTCGGTGCACCGTCATTGGGGGTGGATGACTTCGCTCTCAAGGGGGTCACGTCTTCGGCATCGTGCGTATCCACATCGAGGCCGGCCGCGCCGTGGACGTACTGCAAGACGGTCGAGAAGTGCGTCGTCGCCCATCACCGCTGTCTCGCCCCGCCTGAGGAGGACGCCCAGGACAAGGTGGAGCCGCCCGCCGGGCCACCGGTGATCGAGGGCAAGCGGGCGGCAAACAACCGGGCGCCATGCCCGAGAGAGCAGCCGTGCTGGTGTTCGCGCGTCGTCGAACCCGCTGCGTGCAGATATGCGGCTGATGAAACTCGCCACCGCCGCTGCGGCTTCGCCGGCTGGCAGCAACGCATCGCCGGAGTGAAGGTTGGAAGCTCAAGCGAGTGTTGGAGGAGCGGTGGGAAATCCGGTCGTCGTGGGAGTGGATGGCTCGTCGTCGAGTCTTTCCGCGGTAGAAGCGGCTGCGGGGGAAGCCCAGCGGCGTGGTGCGGAGCTGCGTGTGGTGCACGCCTTGAGTTGGCCTGTCAGGCCCATGTATGCGCCATTGGACCCGTCGCCGCTCAATCGCCTGGTGCACGAGGCTGCGCAACATGCCCGGAGCGTAGCGCCTGACGTGGAGGTCACCGAGGCCGTGGTGACCGGCGACGCGGTGGCGGTGCTGGAGGCTGAGTCGCGAGCCGCGGACCTGGTGGTCGTCGGCCCCCGGGGTATGGGTGGCTTCATCGGTATGCTGCTGGGATCAACGGCGGTCTCCTTGGCCAGCCACGGCCAGTGCCCAGTGATGGTGGTCCGTGAGGAAGCGACTGACGCCGGGCCGATCGTGCTGGGTGTCGACGGCTCCCCGGTCGGTGAGAGAGCCGTCGACTTTGCCTTCGCCGAGGCGGCGCTGCGCGGGGCTGAGTTGGTGGCCGTACACGCGTTGCTGCCGGACTATGCGCCGCTCGGCACGACCCCCGAAAGCGCGGAGCGTCTGCTGGCCCAGGCACTCGCCGGCCGTAGGGAAAATTATCCGGACGTCACGGTCAGACTCGAGGTGGTGGGCGGCGAAACCCGCGAGGTATTGATCGCGGCGAGCAGGACTGCGCAGCTCTTGGTCGTCGGAGCCAGGGGACGCGGCGGTTTTGCCGGACTGCTCCTGGGGTCGGTGAGCCAGGCGCTGTTGCACCACGCGCACTGCCCCGTCACTGTCGTCCGTGGCAAGGCATGACCAGACCTACACGGTGAGGGATGCCTGCCGCATGAGCTCTCCGCCGTCAGGCGAAGACGACGTTGGATGCCGCCGGGACCGACAGGCAGCCTGCGCGGTGAGGGATGCCCGTTGTGGAGTCGATGTCCAGCCATGTGACGTCGCCTGAACGCTCGTTCGCCACGTACAGACGCGTCCCCGACGGGTCCAGGACCAGATCGCGAGGCCACCGACCTCCGCACGGCACCGACGCGATCAGGTCCGCCTGCCCGCCGACCGCGTCGAGGGCCAGGACGGCGACGGTATCGGTGCCACGCACCGCGGCCCACAAGTGGCGGCCACTGTGTGAGACGACCGGCGCCGACGGAGAGACCACACCGTCGATACCGTCCGGGAAGAGCGACGTCGCACCCACCGGCTCGAGCACCCCGGTGGCGGCGTCCCAGCGGCACACGGTGACGGTGGGCTCGAGCTCTCCGAGAACATACGCGTGACTTCCGGCCGGATGGAAGACGAGGTGACGCGGACCGGTGCCGGGCGGGAGTGCTGTCTCCCCGTGCAGCGTCAGCCTGCCCGCCCGTGCGTCCAAGGAGCAGATCCGCACCGAGTCGGTGCCGAGGTCGACGCTGAGCACCCAGCGTCCCGATGGATCGGGACGCACCTGGTGCGCGTGCGGGCCCGTCTGGCGAGCATGATGCGGTCCTTTGCCCTCGTGGCGGAGGACGTCGCTGGCGGCCCGCGGGGTGCCGTCGCCGGCGAGCGGCAGTACGGTGACGCAGCCTGAGTCGTAGTTGGCGGTCAGCAGATGACCGTGAACGACCGCGAGATGCGTGGGTGCCTTCGCGTGCACGGCCACCGGGGCGCAGATCGGGCGGGGCACCGGACCGGCGATGTCCCAGGCGGCAACCGCCCCCTGTGCCGTCTCGGAAACTGCGTAGAGGACCGGGCCCGCCCCGGTGTGCTCGACGGCGAGATACGACGGGTTGGGTACGACATCGACGACGCCGGTTTCGGTCAGCGCTCCGGAGGCCGGATCCACGGCGGTCACGATGATTCCGCGCCCGCCCGCCGAGGTGAACGATCCGACGAAGGCCCGCCCTGAACCCTTCTCACCCACAGCGTCCTCCGCCCTTGCTCGCGCGAAACGCGACGCTAACAGGGGTGACTCCCCTGCAACGTCAGGCAATGCCTGCTTGTGGGCGCGTTCAGCAAAGTGGCCGTAGGCACTGGCCGTCACGATCCCGGCGCGCGGGGCGGCCGTCCTGGCAGCGATGCGCGTTCTGCTGTGCCGACGTCTGGGCCGAGAAGGACGCCGCTCCTCGTCACCGGCCGGATCATCAAGTGAGCTGCCCCTGTCGGCCGCGAAGGCGGATCGTGTGGGCGCCGGCCGGTCCGCTTCACCAGAGTGGCTCTGCCGTCGGGGCGGTCGGGTCGCGAGCAGGATCCGCCCTTGCGACAGTGACAGAACGGCAGGCCGATGCCGGCCGCCGGATGCCAGGGGCCGATTCGTTCGCATGCCAACGCTGCGGCGACGGTGTACCAGGAAGAAGGACAGACGCGTGAAGGCATTCGTGATGAAGGAGATCGGGCGGGTGGGTTTCATGGAGAAGCCCGTTCCGCAGCCGGGGCCGGGCGATGCTGTCGTTCGGACCACCCGGGCCCTGATCTGCACGTCCGACTCCCACACCGTCCAAGGTGGCATCGGTCCGCGAGAGAACCTGACGCTGGGCCACGAAGCGGTGGGCATCGTGCACGCTGTGGGCAGCGAGGTGAAGGACTTCCAGCCCGGCGACCGCGTGCTGGTCGGCGCCATCACTCCCGACTGGGGTGACCCGGCCTCTCAGAACGGGTACCCGTCGCAGTCCGGAGGACCGCTCGGAGGTTTTAAGTTCGCCAACTCCAAGGACGGCGTCTTCGCCGATTACTTCCATGTGAACGACGCCGACGCCAATCTCGCGAAGATCCCCGACTCCATCAGCGATGAAGCAGCGGTCTACTGAGCTCTTCGGATTGTTGTCGGCTGGTGGGTGAGCGTGAGTCCGGTGCCTGCAAGGCAGCCGTCGATCAGGTCGGGGCGGAGCTGGATGTG